>JACZXL010000331.1 GCA_022571635.1 Planctomycetota bacterium | reverse complement strand
GTGTGCGATGCGCTGAGACGCGACGGGGTGGATCTGCGCGTGAATTGCACCGCGGCGAGCGTTTCCGTCCACAATGGCGAAAAACGAATCAGCCTGGAATGTCGCGGTGAGCACGATGAGATCGCGGCGGATGAGATTCTCGTAGCCGTCGGGCGCAAGCCCAGCATCGACGGATTGAAACTGGATGTCGCAGGCATCAATCACGACCGCCGCGGCATCTGCGTCAACAAACGGATGCAGACGAGCGTGCGGCACATCTATGCCGTCGGTGACTGTGCCGGCGGACCAATGTTCACGCATGCCGCGTCACTGGAAGCAAGCGTCGCCATTCGAAACATCGTCTTCAAGCTGCCGGCGAAAGTGAGCTACCGCGCCTTCGGCTGGTGCACCTACACCGAGCCGGAATTGGCCAGTGTGGGCGTCAACGAGAAACGAGCTCGCCAAGACGGGATCGACTACAGTGTCGCCGAGGCGGAGTTTGCCGACAATGATCGAGCCCTGTGCGAATCATCAACCGCCGGGAAAATCAAAGTGCTCTATCAGCGAGGATGGCGCAAGAAGATCATCGGGGCGCAGATCGTCGGCCCCCATGCCGGTGAGCTGATTCACGAATACGTGCTCGCGATCAGCCGGGGCATGACGATCGGCCGGCTCGCGGGGCCGACGCATATCTACCCCACGCTGAGCGAAATCAATCGTCGGGTCGCGATCGATCATCTGGCCGAGTCGTTTTTCAACGATCGAACCCGGCGGATACTGCGGCTGCTGTTTCGCTATCGCGGCGCGGCCGGATGAGATGACGTGCGTTTGCAAAGGCCACGCTGTCAATCCATGATACCCGCGTGACGAGTTCGACCATCAAACGCCACGGCTGGCTGATCGCGCCGCTGCTGCTCGCAGTAACGTGTGTCGTGCTCGGAAGCCTCATCAACGTCGAGCAATGGGCGGATTGGTTTGCGCATCCAGCTCGCACACCCGTGCCCGATGTGACCCGGCAAGGCGCCGTGTTGTGGCGAATCATGCTCGTCGTGGCGGCAGCCATTTTGATCGCGATTCCGCTTCTGCTAACGCGCCTCGAGCCGAATGGGCCATCGAAGCGCAAAGCCTCACCCACTTCCGGCTCAACTGACCTGTGGCTCGTGACCGGCTTGATCGTGCTAGGCCTCCTCGTGCGCGCGACTCGACTCGGCGAGAGTCTTTGGTATGACGAGATTGCGGCGTGGCTTTCCTTCGGCATCCACGGACCCGGGTCGATTATGGGAAATCTCTATGACCCGGCAAACCATGTCGCCCACACGCTGCTGAGTTGGTTCGCGGTCGATCTGTTCGAGCCCGCGCTGGGGTTCGAGCTCGCGCTGCGCTTACCGGCTCTGTTGTTTTCACTCGGCGCAATCGTCGGCATGTATGCGCTAGCGCGGCGTACGCTGACGCGACGCGCGGCGGTGATCGCCGGCCTGCTCATGGCCGTGCTGCCGGTCGCGGTTTTGGAAGGCGTCGAAGCCCGCGGGTACAGCATGATGATCTGCTTCTCCGCTTGGGCGACGTGGCTGCTCGTGGCGACGCGAACGAACGATCGAGCGTGGCTGTGGTGCGCGTACGCCGGCGTCTGTGCATTGGGGGTGTGGACGCATTTCGTCACCGCCTTCGTACCCATCGGACACGCCGTGTGGTTCCTCTGGCGGGCGACGCGACACAAGGAACGCGCGTGGGCGGTCCGCGGCGCATTGGCGTTGATCTTCGCCGCCGTGTTGACGATCACCCTCTACGCACCAGCCATTCCCGATCTGTTGAACGCACGCGAAACCTACGTCGCCTCCGCCGGCGATGAGCCCGGCCTCCTCGGTCCCGAAGGCTGGCATGCCCTGCTGCAACTCGGCGGATCGTGGTACGCCTGGGCCGCCTGGCCCGGACTGATAGCGCTACTCGTCGGCTTGACCAACTCGCCTCAACCCCCCAAAAACGACTCCCGACCCCTTTTACGCGAAGTCGGGGTGATCGCGATGTTGGGGTTGCCTTTATTGGTGGTTGTCGTGTCGCTGGCTGATTCGTGGATGTATGCACGCTTCGCCCTGTTCAGCCTGCCCGGGGCCGTCCTGCTCATGGCCGGCGGCATCGATTGTCTTTGGCACAAGAAGCGAATCGCCGCACTACTGCTCTTACTCGTCATCGTCGCGCTCAGCGCCGCTGATCTCGCCGTTCGACCCGCCAAGCAACCGCTGCGCGATGCGGCTGAATATGTAATCCAACAACATAACGACGGCGACTCGATCCTCGTCATCGGCCTCGCCCATCGCGTGATGGACATGTACCGGGGCGAGTTGGATTTTTCCTACAGTCTTTTCCACGGGCGCGACTTGTCCGACGATCTCGCACGCACCAAACCGACCTGGATCATTCTGATGTACCCCAACCATGTCAGCACTGAGAAGAAAACCATGCTCAATTCCCAGGGCTTCACCGAAACCCAACTTTTCCGGGGGTGGGTGGACTGGGGGAATGGCGACATCCTGATCTATCAAAAAAACTTCTTTCCCCCTCGTTACTAAGCCACAGTGCCCAGTCCCTCTCCATCAATCATGCCGCAGGGCGACGATCGGATCCTGGCGACTGGCGACGATGGCGGGATAGATGCCGAAGGTGAGTCCCACCGTCGCGGCCACGAGGAAAGAGGCGATGATCGACCAGCCGGTGATTTGCGTCTCGAGGTTGACCGTCGAGTTCACAAAGCCTTGCATGAAAGACAGGTTAAGGAACCAGGGCAGGAGTTTATCCAGGGCGAGGGAAAACCCGACGCCGAGGATAATGCCGAGAAGGCCGCCCACCGCGGTCAGCGTGCCCGTCTCCACCAGAAACTGGGCGACAATGTGATTACGGGTTGCCCCGAGAGCGCGGCGGATGCCGATCTCTCGTGTCCGCTCCGTCACCGAAGCCAGCATGATGTTCATGATGCCGATGCCGCCTACGAGCAGGCTTATCGCGGCAATGGAAATGAGCACGATGTTCCACACCAAAGCCGTCTTCTTGGCATTTTCCAGCAACTCCCAGGGGACAATGAGTTCCACATCGTTCTGGATCGAGTGGCCGATCTGGATAATTTGCCGGACACGGTCGGCAGTGTTGAGAACCGTATCCGTGGATGCGGCGGTGATGTAAA
>JACZXL010000093.1 GCA_022571635.1 Planctomycetota bacterium | reverse complement strand
GGTTTTGTCAGTCTACTTGGTGGTATTAGTGGTAGTGAAGTTGGTGTTGTTTTTGGTCAAGAATCCGCGCGCACTAAATGTAGTTGCGAGGGAATACCCTTGTCGTTGCTCCGTAATGCCAATGCACTTGAGGGGCCGTCGCGCGTAGATGGACAATTCTTGCGATAAAAGGCGCCGATGCGAAGACGCCTTGTTGCGGCACGCCTTGATCGATATCGCTTCTCGTGTTAGGTTTGTCATCGCCAGGATGGCGCATCGCCGCCTTGCCCCCGATGACCGGGGTCTGGGGCGACGGTTGAAAACTCGGTGGGTGCGATGGCCGGCCCGATAGTCGGCCAACCGCGTGTGATCCGAGGCCGACAGACTTCAGTCCCAGATCATATTTCGGAAGCCCGGCATGACAGACACCGACACAGCCGAAAACCCGAAGTCGATTATATCTCTCATGTTTGGCGTCTCGGTCGGTTTTTGGGCGAGCGAACTCGCCAAGTACCTCACGATCGGGATAGAACAAGTAGATAGACACGGTGTCCAATTAGATAAGCTGTTCTTTACGGGGGATGTCAAGTCGTGGATAGTCTTGGCGTCAGGACTTCTGTTTCTCTTAGATCTGCTTTGCATCGTTTGGTGGTATGCGCGATATATCTACCGGATCCAGCCCAGAGCTTCGTTCGGTACGTACTTCCTCGACTTTGTGATATGCAGCATGTTCGCGCTCGCAGCGAACACCTGGACGGATCCAAAGAGGTTTCTCATGGCGACCGTTGCCGGATCCGGTTTCCTCGTTCTGCGATTTTATCAGCTTTACCGGGGCTCCAGCGCGTCGCTCACCGACAGGAGCATTTTGCGCCTGGCTGGTGCGCTTCTTGTGGGGGCGGTGGTTCTTGCAGTGCTTGCAGTAGCCTTGCTGCAGGGAGATTGGATAGAAGGCCACCTTCAGGACGACCAGCTGAACATCTTCGATTGGACCGGTCCTGCGACACCGGGGATACTGTCCTTGATCGGTATCGGCCTCACGTTCTTTCTTCGTTCCAAGATTGACGTCGCGGTTGACATCTATTCCGCTGTTCACGCCAGTCTTGACCCGACCCCGCTGTACTGGCCGAAATCGGGGCTTCCAGATTCCGACCAGCGCATGCGAATCCGCCAAGAGACAGATGCAGGTCTGGAGCAATTCGACGCGCTGTTCCGTCAGCTGGGGCGGCACGAGCATATTCGCAGTCGCGTTCATTCAGAGACGGACCTGCGCGTTCAAAGCTATATCCTCGCGCTTCCGTCGTGTGAGCGCGAAGAATACACAGATGAGATCAAGGCTAAGACTTTCATGGTTGCAGTTTCCCATTGGCTCGACGATCTGGTTGATGGCAGGAGTGAGGTGGCTGTGTGGAAGCGACTGCGAAGCGGCCCACCTCTGAGCGATGAGGCGGAGACTTCTGAAGAATTATTCCAGCACATCTATCGGCCTCTTATCGTCAAGCACACGTCAAGAGGGTTCTACAAGTATATTGACGGCGCCGTTCGTAATTGCTGCCTCTTTCCATTCAACCGCAAGTACATGTTCTTGGCGCTCAATCGAATTGCATACGGCGCGGTGATGTTCAGCCCGAAGATTGATGAGGATCGACGGAAGGAGATCCTGGACAGTCACAATATCTTCTTAAAGGTATGGAATGTGGAAGGCACGCCACTTAGCGATGAAGTGGAGGCAATCCTTGATGCGATGGCGGGTGCTGGCGACGCGGGCTCAATCCTACTCGGTTTGACGACGAAAACGGTCCAAGAACTCGCGATGTCGAGTGAGAATTATGAACTGAACGTCAGTTTGAGCATACTGTTTAGCATTCTCTATGCGCCGTTAGTCTACTATCACAATATCCGGCAGGAGCTCTTGACGAGCGAGATGGTTTCGCTCCAGGCGTTCGACACCGACTACGATCTGTGGATACCCTGGATCAAGAGGGCGCGCGAGGCTATCGATTTGCTCCAGGGGGAAGATCGAAGCAAAGCTCGAATTGAAGCTCGCTTGAGCCAGATCAGCATGGCCTACCAGTGCTTTAAGTCGATGCTGCCTGAGCCAATCGACGAAGAGTTGCGTAAGTTCTGCCTCATCGAATCAGATCCGAACACAGCCTAACCCATGCAGGCAGGGAACGGGTTGTGATTGTGTTGGCGTAGCACGGGCACGAACCAGAGAAGGAAAATCCCACGTCCTTACCCACGATTGCCATGATCAACTTCTCATCGCTTGATGATCGAAACGCACGACGCACGCTCCATCGCTGGTAAGACATAGAGACAAGAGAGGAGGTTCGCGCTTATGCCGTTCTACTACAACATCGACTCGACGACTCGAGCTGGACGCCGATCGGCAACGCGCCTGCTGGCCTTACGCGATGCAATCGAAGTCACCGACAATGTTCCAGCGCGTACGCTCAACGACACGCTTCTCCTCGCCACGTGGAACATACGCGAATTTGGCGCGGGAAAGTATGGTGGAAGGCTCGACGAATCATTTTATTACATCGCCGAAATCATCTCCCATTTTGATCTCGTCGCTCTTCAGGAAGTGCGCGAGGATCTACGGGCCCTTGACAAGGTGCAGCGCATTCTTGGACACAATTGGAATTACGTTGTCACGGACGTCACAGAAGGAAGGCCGGGCAATCGCGAGCGACTCGCATACCTCTATGACTCACGCAAAGTGAAGTTTGGCGGCGTCGCCGGCGAAATCGTTATCCCAGCTAAAGCAATCAGACGAGGTCGAAGAACGATTCGCTACGACCCGGCCGGTCAACTCTATCGCACGCCGTATCTCGTTGGATTTCGGGCGGGATGGTTCGATTTCATGCTTTGTACGGTCCACATTCTCTACGGCAAGGATAAGCCGAACAACCCCAAACGCATCAAGGAGATTCAGCTCATTGCGGATTTCCTCAGCGAACGCGCCGACGAAGAGACATCGTGGTCGCGCAATATCATCCTGCTCGGCGACTTCAACATCTATAGCCGTCAGGACAAGACGTTCCAGGCGCTCACCGACGCCGGCTTCATCGTTCCTCCCGCCTTGCAGCAAGTCCCGGTAACCAACATCGGAAAGAAGAAACGCTGCTACGACCAGATCGCGTTTAAGGTGCGACCGAATCGCTTGCAAGTGCTGTCAGCCGACGTGTTCGATTTCTACAACGTTGTCTTCACCAACGACGACGAGCGAACCTACGCATCGCGAATGGGCAAGTCTTACCGCGTCGCAAACATCGGAAAACCCAATGAACAGCCGCGCAGCGATCGCTCCAAGTCAACGTACTACCGTTCGAAGTGGCGGACCTTCCAAATGTCCGACCATCTGCTCATGTGGGTCGAGTTGGGGATTGACTTTGGCAAGGAGTACCTCTCGGCCAAGTCCGGCACGCCATGATTGTCTCGCACCAGAGCCGCGATGTCGGGCGTGCTGAACCATCGTCTTCACGGCGTGGGGGAACGCTCGCTTCGCTCGGGGCATGCACCGCTGGCACGAGCCGCCTGAGAGCCATCCGTTGTAAGCAATTGCCGCGATGGGAGTTACATGTTGGGACAGGCGACTGCCCTGGACACCTTTCACGAGCCGGATCGCCTGGGTTGTGCGCCGAGCCTCGAGAAGATCCGGACGCGGGCCTTGATTCGTGTTCGGTATTTGTTAGTCTACTTCACGCCGGGGCTGCACCGCACCACGACGGCCTGGCGGATCCGGGTCCCGATGCGACCGCAGACGGTATCCGTCGCGCGTATCACCGCGGCTGGCGGGCGGCGCGGCCATCACCGCCGACGCACAGCTCGGCAATAGGAGGTTTCGTAATGAAACACGCTCACCATACAGCCAGCTTCGTCATGACGATAGCGATGCTCTGTCTACTGCTCGGCTGCAGCCGTATCCCCACCCAGGAGTTCGCGTCGTACACCTCCGCATTCGAGCGAGTACGCTCGGTTGGCGAAGAAGTATTGCTGGACTACGCCCTGCAGGTAGAAGCGCACGAGGAAATCGAACGCCGGGCCGCATCAGCCAATCGCGAACAAGACGCCGAGGCGTCTGATCGCTTCCATTTTGACGTGGCCGAGCTGACTGATCCGAGCAGCGCTCCGGACGATGTTGGGGTGCGCCTGCGCGCCTGGCAGGTGTTGGGTCAATACAACGAAGCGCTCGCAGCGGTCGCGCAAGGGCGCTCAGCCGACGAGATCGCCGCGTCCGTCGATGGCCTCATCCAAACGCTGCAAACGTTTCCTTCCCGCACTGTCGTCGGTGCGGCGATGCAGGTAACGCCGTTCGCAGGAGCAGCCAAGCTCGCACTGGAATTGATCGAACGGGAAGCCGCCGCCCGCCGATTCGCTCAAGCCGTACGTGCAGCGCAACCTGCCATCGAGCGATTCCTCGTTCTGCTCGAAGATGATGCACAGAGCTTCTACAACATACGAAAGGGGCTGCACGATCTGGCTGTCGACGAACGCTCCGATCGGATGAACGACCTGGCGCGCACCGTCGCGCGAATCGCCGCCGAGTTCACAATCCCGGTTGAGCAAGGCGCCGATGCCGACCACGGCACCGTGCATGAAATCATCAATCAAATCAATGAAACGTTCAGTGCGATTCCCGACTGGCCGCAAGACGGACTTCTACCGTCACTTCCAGCCAAAGCCTCCGGCAACGCGTACACGAAGCTCGCGCACAGCCAATTGGAGCAACTGGCTGACGAGATCGAGCGCCATGCGAAGGAAATCCGCGCCTTGGACGATCAGCTTCTCGCGTACCGCGAGGTGATGACGCTGTACGTCAAGTCCATTCGTCAAACCCGCCAAGCCCTGCTCGAACTGGCGTTACCGCCGCGTCAGCAGCGGACAGCCCAAACCATTGCCAGCGAACTCTTCGCCGCCGCGATGCAGCTCAAGCGAGCGATCAACGACTACAAGCAAGCGAGGTAACCAGCCATGCCGACAAACGCCCAGACTCAACGCAAGTACGAAGATGCCCGGCGAGCGCTGAACAATATCGCGCGCTCCATGCTCGCAACCGATGCGCAGGTCACGGCTGCCCGCAAGGCTCGAACGCGCCTTTCCCGCGAGTTCATCCGCCAAAATATCGCGGACGTTCGGCAGCGAACCGCTCAGTTTTCCCAGTTCATCCGTGACATCGAGAAGGTCATCAACCGAATCGGCCGGAATGCTCCGATCCGCGCGCTCGACACACTCAAGGCCGTCGTCGATAGCGCCAAACTCTTGCTCCGATAGCGTATCGCCGAACGCATTGGGGCGAGCCATTACCGAGGAGAAGACAATGTTTATTGTTACCAATCGCCAAGTCGTTCAGGACGCCAAGGGATTCGACAAGTTGGGATCAAAGCCCAATGCTGAAGGGCCCAATGAATTGCGGCTCGTCGAGGCGACCAAACGCAACAAACGCTGGGTCATCAAGATCTTGCCCGATAAGCTAGACGATGCGATGATGAAAGAGGTGCGCCTGGCGCCCACGATCGGACCCGATGGCAAGCCGCAGCCGGTGTACGCCAGCCAATACGTTGCGCGCAAGATCCTCGACCGCACCAACCCGCGCCAGGCCGGAAAGAAGGGGAAGAACCTCCTGGTCTTCGTGCATGGGTTCAATAACGATTTCAAGGCCGTGCTCGAACGCATGGATGGATTTGCGCGAACGTACAACGTCGAAGTCATCGGCTTCAGTTGGCCGGCCAACGGCGGGGGAATCGGCGGAGTCCTTGATTACAAGAGCGACAAGCGTGACGCCAGAGCGTCAGTCGGCGCGCTCGATCGCTTTCTGGCCAGGATGTACGACCTCCTCAATGCGTTCAATAAAGCCTACCTCGACGAGATCACCGCGAAGGCCAGGACAAAGTTCGCCAGCGCGGAGCGGCGCGACGAGTTCATCGCTCGCGAGGCGCAAAAAGGTTGCCCGTTCACCGTCAACCTCGTGCTGCACAGTATGGGCAACTATCTTTTCAAGCAGGTGCTGGCATCATCCGTGTATCGCGGCACTCGACTGCTCTTTGATAATGTCGTGATGGCGGCCGCTGATACCAATAACAAAGGTCATGCAAGCTGGGTTGATCGAATTCATTGCCGGCAGCGCCTCTACATCACGATCAACGAAAATGACGCTGCCCTGAAAGCGTCGCGCATCAAGTCGGGTGAAGAGCAACTCGCCCGCCTCGGACACTACCCGCACAATCTCTACTCCAAGCAGGCGATGTACGTTGACTTTACCGAAGCGCCGCGCGTCGGGTCTTCCCACGCTTACTTTGAAGGCTCGCCCATCAGAAACAAGAAGAGCACCGCCGTCAAGACGTTCTTTCAGCGCGCCTTCAACGGGGAGCGCGCCGAGGTCGACCTGTACTATCACCCCGACAGCCACATGTACAGGTTCCGCAAACCGAAGTGACCAGGTGGAAACACGGGTGAGCGCGTCGAGTACAGGGCATCGTGCCGCCGTGGCGTCAAGGAAAGCTCGGGGCCGTGTCTCCCTGAGGAAGAAGGCTTCAAGGCATCCGTGGCATCGTGGCATCAAGGGAAGCTCGGGGCTGGGGAAGGGTGGGCCGAACAAGCCTCATCCGGATCGTGTTTCTCCTGGCGTATGCAACCGCATAGGATTCGGGTCATGACGATTCCACGGATTGCCATCATCGGACGGCCGAACGTCGGGAAATCGAGCCTGCTGAACCGGCTGGCTCGACAGCGGGTGTCGATCGTCGCGCCCACGCCGGGGGTGACGCGCGATCGGGTATCGGCGATCGTGGAGCTTGATTCGCCGCTGGACAGTCCTCCGGGGACGCCGAGCGTGCTGGCCGAGATCGTCGATACGGGCGGGTATGGGGTCTACACCACCGAGGATGGGCGCTACAACGAGCTGGGCGACGATCTGGGGGCACTCACGCCCGACATTGAAGCACAGATCATGACCGCGGTTCGCCAGGCGCGAGTCATCCTGCTGGTGGTCGATGCTCAGAGCGGCCTGTCGAGCCTGGATTACGCGATCGCGTCGCTGCTTCGCCGGCTGGGGGTGGTGGATCGCATCGTGCCGGTGGCCAACAAGGTTGACAGCGAGCGATGGATCCCGGATGGCTGTGAGGCGGCGGCCCTGGGCTTCGGCGAGCCCGCGAATGTCTCAGCGACCAACGGTCTTGGGGTTCGCGCGCTGCTGGAAGCGCTGTTCCGTCGGGTTGCCGGTGAAGTGCCGGGAGAACATGAGCTCGAACAAGAGATGGCGATCGCCATTGTCGGAAAGCGCAACGCCGGGAAATCGACGCTTATCAACGCCTTGGCCGGAGAGCCGCGCGTCATCGTGTCGGAGATCCCCGGGACGACGCGCGACGCGATCGACGTGCGCTTTGAGTTGGAAGGTCGAACGATGCTCGCCATCGACACCGCGGGGGTTCGCAAGCGCAAGAGCTTCGCAGACGATATCGAGTATGACGCCTACCACCGGATGCTGGCGGCGGTTCGGCGCTGCGACGTCGTCCTGCTCTTGATGGACGCCACCGTTGACGTCTCTCAGGTGGACAAGAAGCTTTCTCAAGAGCTGCAGTGCCAGTACAAGCCCACGGTGATCGTCGTCAACAAGTGGGATCTCGTGGAGAATAAGCTGTCACCGTCAGCCTACCTTTCCTACCTGACGCAGCAGTTGCGCGGTCTGGATTTTGCGCCGATTGTGTTTATCAGTGCAAAGCGCGGCGAGGGACTTCACGACCTGGTCGCGATGGCGTTCAGTCTCCACGCCCAGGCCGGTCATCATGAGCCGACCGGCCGGCTCAACGATGTTGTCGGTTCGATCCTCAAGCGGCGTGGCCCGTCCTCTCGCCTCGGCCGCCAGGCGAAAGTCTATTACGCGTGCCAGATCGGTGTTCAACCGCCGACCATCGCGCTGGTGGTCAACGAGCCCACGTTATTCCGAGGCACGTACGAGCGATACTTGACGAATCGTTTACGCCAAGAGCTTCCCTACAGCGAGATTCCGATCCGTGTGCTGTTCCGCAAACGGCGCCGTATCGATTTGGCGGAGCTGAAGCAACGGGGGCGGACGGAAGCGGCGCACGCCTCCACACGATAACGGCAGCGAACGGTCCGCAGGTCCGCACCGAGCGTGATGTCTCGTCGTTTGCCCGCGCGAAGGGCGAAGTCACTCAGCCGACGTCTCCAGGAGTTCCGCCACGAGCTCGAGACGGTTCGCCACCACCGCCATCGACTCCGGGCGGTCGTCCGGATGCAGTTGCACGCAATCAAGGATCTGCTTGGAGAGGATCGGATGGATCGTCGGGTCCTTCTCATTCGGCGGGATCGGGGGCTTGACCATGTCGGCATCCAACGCTCCGGTGAAGAGGCTGTCGACCTCGTCCTTTGGCGGCAGCGCGGTCGGAATGACCTCGCGCACCAGCACCCAATACATCGTCGCTCCGAGATTGTAGATGTCGGTCTTTGGCGTGATCGCTTGACGGTGGGCCTGCTCCGGGGCCATGTACCCGGGTGTGCCCTGGATCCGTTTCTTGACGGTTCCCGTGCGACAACCTTGACCCAGATCGATGATCTTCACGTCATCGCGGTCAGTGACCAGGATGTTGCTGGGCTTGATATCAGCGTGCACATAGCCGTGCGCGTGCATGTGGGCCAGCCCCAACGCGACCTGGTGAAAAAGTCGCACCGCATGGGCATGGGTTGGGGGGCGCTTTTGATCGAGCGTCGTCCCATCCACCAGCTCCATGAGCAGCGTGACCCCCACGACCTTGAACATCTTGCGATGCTTGATCAGGCGCTGGATGGCCCGAATGTTGGCGTGCTCCAGCTTCGATCCGACCAGATACTCCTGCTGCACCTGATCCAGGAACCGCTGGTCCTTCTCAACCCGCTTGATGACGTGCTTCAGAGCCCAGACTTGCTTGGTCTTGCGATCCTGCACCGCGTACAGCTCGGACGCGGCCCCGTTTCCGATCCTCGCCAAGATGCGATAGCCAGCAATTTGGTTTTGGTGCGACATTGCGCAAGCGTCTGCATGCGTTTGATAGTGAACTGCCCCGGCTCCGTCGGCTCCGGGCTCGATCGACATAGACTACCATCCGCTGATACCCAGCGGGGGGTCCTTCAGCCTCCAACGCCGCGGCGGCCAGTGTCATCCCCGTTCGCTAGCCTAGTCGGCCGCACGGCCCGCATCAATGGGGTAGGTTGAGCAGTTGCCGCTCGAACTGACCCACCGGGAAGAATTCGCCCGGGCTGCTGGTCAGGTTCCGGGCCACGTCCCGATGGAGTTGCACGGCGGTGGCGGGCAGATTCAATTCTCGCTGGAGCTGCTGCACGAGCCGAATCAGCTCGGTGATCTGGCGATCCGTGAACGGCCGGCGATTGCCGTTGCCGATCAAGGCGATCCCGATGGCGTACTCGTTATAATAGTCGCCGTCGGGCCCGATGCAATGAGCACCCGGCTGCTGGTTGACCCATCGGTCTCCGACATGGATCACGCCATCGCCCAACCGATTGCCGTTTCCGATAAGGAAATGGTAGCCCATGCTCCGGTATCCGAAGCCGAGGTGGCGTCGGCGCATCGACTCCGCGTCCCCCGCCGGCGCACCGGAGTGATGGATGATGATTCCGCGCCACCGGTTCGGCTCCAGCGGGGCGGCGGTCCTGAAGATTGGATTGAGCGTTTGAGCGTCCGGGAGTACGCTCGTTGCGACCACCAGATATCCACGGCCCCCGCCGCGATGGTCTCCGGCCCCGAGCAGGAGCAAGCCGGTTACCAGCGTGATCGCCGTCAGGAAGCTGACCCAGACGACGCGAGTGCGGCGTGATGGCCGTGGCATTCGTTGGGTTGAGCCGTTCCTTGGCAAGCCGTGCACGTCCTGTCCCCCCGTGACATGAGACATATCGGGTTCTTCGGGTGCAGAACCTTGGATAATGGTTTGAGTTTGGGTGACGGGCGCGGGTTTTCGGTCGCTATCGGACCGCCGGATCAGTACCGCCGCAATAGCCGCGTTCGCAATGCAGGTTGCGGCTTGCCGAACTCATCCGGTTCCTCCAACTGGATGTAGGGGTTCCGCATGCGCTCGTGTACCTCGAATTGTGTTCGAGGGGCGTTCCTTGGGAAAAGAGCCTGCTGGCAGCCGCCGACGCCCAGCGTCACGAGCAACGAAACTCTCACCAGGACATTCCGCATGGCCTGACAGTATATCGGTCTTGCGTTGGGGCGCATCCGAGATCTCAACCCTCCCACCACACGCCGTGCCCCATCACGGCGGCGTCAGGCCGATCCGGCGCTCGGCGACGTAGCGCAGGCCCGTGGACCCATCCACAAACTCCGCGTAGACAACACAGCCGGTTGCGTCGAGACCCTCGGCCGAGCTGATCGGCACCGTCACCGTGTAGTGGGTTCCGGTAAAGCTTGAGCGGTATGCCCGGCGAAGGTGCCCAGGGGCAAGCTGAACTCGCCCGATCGTCTGGGCGTCGGCATCCGGCGGGAGGACCGCGGCGTGCACGGACAGGGTCCCGACAATCTGCATGAACCGGCCCCATCCATCGACCGGCTCGATGTAGACGAGCAGCTCGTCCAGCTCACCGTCGCCATCGGTGTCTCGGGCGTGGCTCAGCCGGCCGATTGTGATCTCGGCCACGTAGGGGGTGTTGGCTTGCACGTCCTGGCGGGCGGCGGCAGAGGGGGACTCGGGGCGTTGGAGCCTCGCTCGCGCCTCCGCGCTCTCGCGCGTCTTGCGCAGGAGCTGGGTTTCCAGTTCCAGCACCCGTTCCCGCAGCCGATCGTTCTCCTGGCCAAGCTCCCGCTGTCCCATGCAAGCGGTCAAGAACAGGGTCGCCAAGAGCATCGCCAAGCAGTGATGCGGTGTGCGGTGGAGCATCACGGCCCAAGTGTACACGCCCGCCGCCGGGCCGTCAGCGTCGCGCCGCGCCGCCGAGTCTGCTCGAAGGTGAAGCGGGAATCGTCCGCCCCATTGCGCCGAGCCGGTGGCAGGCTGGGGTTACTTCTCGTCGTCTGGGGGGGCAGGCGCTCGTTCGAGGATCCGGTCGACCAGTCCGTACTCGAGCATCTCCTTGGCGTTGAGCCAGTGGTTCCGCTCGCAATCTTCGGCGATCCTCTCGTACGACTGCCCGCTCCGATCAGCGTAGATTTCGTAGATGATGTCACGAAGCCGCAGCATCTCGCGCGCTTCGATTTCGATATCGGTGGCCTGGCCTTCCAAGACGCCGGTCACCATCGGCTGGTGCATGAGATTCTTGGCGAAGGGGAGCGTGTGGCGCTTGCCGGTGGCCCCCGAGCACGCGACCAGCGACCCCATCGAGGCGGCTTGACCGATGATGTACGTGGCGACCGAGCATTGCACGAAACGCATGGTGTCGATGACGCCGAGGCCGGCCGTGACGTTCCCGCCGGGCGAGTTGATGTACAGATTGATGTCGGCCTTGGGATCGTCGTTCGCCAGGAACAGCAGTTGGGCGACGACGAGATTCGCGACCTCATCGCTCAGCGGACCCCCCAGAAAAATGATGCGGTCGCTCAGCAGACGTGAATAAATGTCGTAGGCGCGCTCGCCGCGGCCGGTCTTCTCGATGACGATGGGTACGAGCGTGGACATTTGATGACTCAGCAATCTGCGATAGACCGGATTCGTGTGTTCATTTCTTCTTCTTGGCGTCGTCAGGACTGAATACTTCGTCAACCAGGCCGTAGTCCTTCGCCTCCTGGGCCGTGAAGTACTTGTCGCGCTCGCCGTCTTTGGCCACTTGTTCGACCGACTGGCCCGTATGCTTGGCGATAATCTCGTTGAGGGTTCGCTTGGCCTTGATGATCTGCTCGGCCTGGATCTGAATGTCGGTGGTCTGGCCGGATACGCCGCCGTAGGGCTGATGGATCATCACCTTCGCATGCGGCAGGATGTGGCGCTTGCCTTCGGCGCCGGCGCTCAGGA
>JACZXL010000001.1 GCA_022571635.1 Planctomycetota bacterium | reverse complement strand
GATGTACGCGGCATTTCCCGATCATCCCGACGCCGTCGCCCACAGCCAGGAAATTGCTGATCGCTGCGACATCGGTCTCGATTTGGCTACGCGTCACTTTCCCGTGTTTCACACGCCCGCGGGCAAGACCGACGTCGAGTACCTGCGAGAACTGTGCGAACAGAAACTCATCGAACGGTACGGCGACGAGGTGGGCGACAAGCATCGGAAGCGGCTCTCCTACGAGTTGAGCATCATCGAGCAAAAGGGCTACGCGAGTTACTTCCTCATCGTGTGGGATTTCGTGCGGTTCGCAGAGGAAAACGGGATTCCCAGCACGGCACGCGGTTCGGCCTGCGGGGCGCTGGTCGCCTACGTGCTCGGCATGAGCGACGTCTGCCCGCTCAAGTACGACCTGCTGTTCGAGCGGTTTCTCGACCCCAGCCGCAACGAGCCGCCCGATATCGACATCGACTTCTGCCGCGACCGGCGGCAACTGGTCATCGACTACACGAAGGAGAAATACGGTACAGATTGCGTGGCCCAGATCGGCACGTTCGGCAAGTTGAAAGCGAAAGCGGTCATCCGCGACGTCGGCCGCGTCTTGAACATTCCCCTGAAAAAAGTGGACGGTCTGCGTAATTATTATCGCGCCATTCCTCAAGAGCTTCCTTCAATAAATGGGTTTCCTCTGCAGCAAATAGGTCATCAACGTAACTCATCGACACGTCATAGAATTTCACGTCTGTGTTACTTAGCTCAACACTCACGGTCGCGTTTCGTGGCCCGAGCGTATACTCCTGAGGGAGAACAAGTACTTCGACGACAACCCTGCGGCTTCGTTCAACCTCGAAGGCAGCATCGGCCTGGCTCTGTATCACACTCATCACTTTTTCATAGTCCATGGACGGAGCTTATCACGGCGGGATTCCCTACTGGTGAATGATTACCAATTGGACGAAGTAAACGCACCGGGGAATGGAGCCTGCGAGGGCTGCGCGAAGGCCGTAGTCGCGGCCAGGCTGACGAGAGCAGTGAGGGCGATCAGGTACGCAAGCGGGTTCGTGAACATGATGGAAGCCTCGGGGACGATCTCGATCGTGTGGCCTATTGGCTTCGACCAAGCTGGCTCTTCTTCATCCGCCTCTGGCTCGCCCACATCGATGAGCGCTTTCGCCCACGACCTCGAGGAACGTCTGGACGACGTCGTTGTCGTCACCCTCACCGACTTCGGGCGCACCGCCGCGGAAAACGGCACGGCGGGGACCGATCACGGCTGGGCGAACTGCATGCTCCTGCTCGGCGGGGCGGTCGCGCGGGCCAATCGCGCCGCCGGTGGCGAGCGCAAGGTCGTCGCCGACTGGCCCGGACTCGGGCCAGATCAACTTCACGAAGGCCGCGACCTGCTGCATACGACGGACTTCCGGGACGTGCTGGCGGAGCTGGTGCACGTGCACTTGGGCAACCCGAACCTGCGTGTCGTTTTGCCCCAGCACGAGTTCAAGCCCGTCGGCCTCGTCAGCGCATAGGCGGACGAAAATCAGCCCGCGCCGGCAACCGACCCGCTCGCTGCGACTTCAGATTGGTGACACCCCACGAATCGGCCGTTAGCTGAATCCTGAAACCATACGGGAACGGCTCGGCGGACTTATCAATCATTACCTTCGAGAAGCGGCGTAATCGCTCGATCGAATACCCGAGCAGTTTCAATGATCCTGTAGCGCTACGGCGTGACATAAATGGGACGAAGTCCGACTTTTCTATAGGTCACGACTCGTTATGGAAGATCAGCTCGCGTCGATCGCCCGTCGAGACCGGCGAATCTATCGGAGCGTTCGACAACCAACGCACGCAACCGCTACGTCTTCATTGTAACTGCTCTGGCTCACGACGGGAGCAAGAACACGCCAGATTCGCCGGAGAATCGAATGACTGGGCGGCGGCAACGGGCGTATCGGCGTTGGGATCGCGAAGCAGGTGCGCGTGCGATACGAGAAGCGAGACGACATTCACGAAGCATTCCTTAAGATCGGTTGCCTGCTGATCTGCTGGAACCGCGTCTTCGAGTTTTGTTAGAGTCCTATAATGAAACCATACGGGGTCTGAGCAGCGGCGCCAGGGCGGATCAGACAGCAGCATCCTTCGCGCCAAACAGCACCCGGCCGGTCTCGGCGTCCTGAACGACAATCGCCCCGAGCGGACATCCTTCAGCCGCTTCGAGAATATTCGCGGCCGTATCGTTCGTTGGATCAACCACGCTCGACTGCCGTTGATCGTTGAGCGCGAATACTCTTGGACTCAGTTGAACGCAAATCGTTGAGCCCACACACTTGTTGAGATCCACCGTGATGCGGAGGCGTTGGGAGGTAGGCACACGTTGTTCCTTACCACACGCTAGAATTCGACGGGCAAGGCCTTGAGCGCGCGGCTGACCACCGCCGGGTGGTACTCCAATTCGTCGGTGGCCACGACCGGCACGGGGAGCCTCTGCGTGAGCCCGAGGAATGCCTCCTGCGCCTCCATCCGCGCCAGCGACGCCCCGAGACACACATGGATCCCGTGCGCGAAGGCCACATGCGGATTGGGGCTGCGCGTGAGTTCGAGCCGATCAGGATCCGTAAACTGCTGTGGATCCCGGTTGGCCGCGGAGAGCACAACGAGCGCTCGATCACCGGCGCGCAGCGTCTTGCCGCCCACCGTCACCTCGTGTTTCGCCCAACGCACCGTGGCCTTGACCGGCCCGTCATACCGAAGCAGCTCTTCCACCGCCGATTCGATGAGTGCCGGCTGCTGCTTGAGCCGTTCCCACTCCTCCGGGTGGCGTGCAAGTGCCAAGGTGCCGTTGGCGATGAGATTCATCGTGGTCTCATGCCCGCCGAACACCAGCAAGACACAAGTCGCAATGACCTCCTGCTCGGAGAGCTCCCCGCGCTCCTGGGCGGCCACTAGCGCGGTCAGTAAATCATCCGCCGGATGGGCTCGTTTTTCCTCGACAATCGGGGTCAAGTACTCAACAAGTGACGTCACCCCCTCGCAGGCTATTTCCCTGCGCCGCGGCTCGTCCGCCCGGAGGAAGAAAAAGACGCCGAGCTGCTCCGACCATTGTTTGATCAAGTCGCGATCAAGGTCAGGCGCACCCATCAACCCCAGAATCACCGTAAGGGGAACGAGATAGGCGAAGTCGCGGACCACATCCATCCGCCCTTTACCCTCTATTTCCCCCAGCAGATCGCCGACGATCGCTCGCACCCGCGGACGGTATCTCTCTACGGCCTTGGGGGTGAACGCTTTGTTCAGTACGATTCGCAGTCGGGTGTGGTCAGGGGGGTCGCGAAAGACAATCCATTGCGAGAGCACATCGAAGATCGGTGCAAACCGCTGGCGGTCGGCCTCAGACAGCTCCCGGGCGAGAAAACGCATCCGGTCCGAGGAGAAACCGTCCGGATCTCGCAACACCTGGACCACATCGTCGTAACCGGTGAGCATCCACCCGCCCCATCGTTCGTTGAAAAACACAGGGTCTAACTCCCGCATTTGGCGATAGTACGAGTGCGGGTCGGTCATGACGTCCGGGGCCATCAGATCGTCAGTTACCAGCGGCATCGGAGCCTCCTTATCCGGGCTAGTGATAGGCGTTCAGATAATATACGATAAACCTATCTTCTTGTCAATTATAAGGTCCGGGCCGGCGCCGGCATTGAGGACCACCCTCCAACGGGCGGGGACGCCCGCGTAAGGACTCAAACAAATCAATCCTGACACCCTTTTCTGCCTGACACCCTTTCTGCCCCCGCGGGTTGGAGCGGCCCCGGCCTGCTCCCGCATCCCATACGACGCGTTACAATGAACACTGATGCGGTCCTCGCCCCCGGCCGGTTGCAGGGAAGCCGCGATGGACATGCCTCAGCCGGATTCTATATGGCGAACGAACGCGGATTCTGGTGTATGCCCTGCAGCATACCTACCAAGCAGGGCTTGATGCTCGTCCTCGTCTCGTGCTTTTTCATACAGAGTAGCCTCGTCTATTTCGATGCCTCTGACAGTCCGCCGCTGTCCGACGCAGCACGCGAAGGACGTCGAATCTGGCACCGCCACAATTGCCAGAGTTGTCATCAGTTCTACGGGTTCGGGGGATTCCTCGGCCCCGACCTGACCAATGCGACCCAACGACTGACGCCCGAGCGTCTGGAGCATTTGTTGACCGTGGGATCCGAGCAGATGCCGTCATTCAATCTTTCTTCGGATGAGATCGAGGCCTTCAGCGCGTTTCTGGCAGCGATGAACGACACCGGTCGCGGGCAGGCGAGATTTGCCGGTGAAGATCCCGCCTCGCGGCTGTTGCAGGCCATCGAGCAGGAACTTGCCGTGTCTGATGATGCTAACGCAATCGAGGGATTCAACCTCTTCATGAGCCGAGGGTGTCAGGGATGTCACATCCAGTTGGGGCAAGCAAGTACAATCGCGCCTGATCTGATCGACGTGGGCGATCGCCTGATTTATTCGCAGATCATGGAGGTGCTGGAGAACGGCCGTCTTCCCGGCATGCCTGCCCCGTCACTCTCTGCCCAGGGGCGGGAATTGACATACGAGTTTCTCATGTGGCTGGGCGAACACCGCGCCGTGTTGCGCGCGGCGGCGACCGAACCGACCCAGAGCGACGGCGTTGCCTGGCCCCATGTGCCGTGGTGGGAGTTTCGATGATTCCGCCGAACGCCCCGCGCGAGACACAGGATGAGGCGGCCGTTGATTCGGGCGAAGATTCGCCATGGTATGTATCCGTCGATCCGGTTCGCCGCTACGCCACGCTGACGTTTCTTCGCGGCAGCCTGGTGTCGCTGGCGATCACGGTCGGAGCCGGAGTCCTGGCCGTGTTGTTTTACATTCCCGGCGCTGCCTCGTTTCTCGTGCGCCCCGGGTTGAGTTTCGCGGCATTGCGACCGATTCACACGACCTTTGCGTCCGCATGGATATTCCTCGGCGGCATCGCGGTCGTGCACCACTACCTCCAGGATCACGGCGGCGCCACCACAAGCGCCGAACGCCGGCGCCTGCTCGTGCAGGTTTCACTCTGGGGATTGACGGGGATGGGAATCCTGGTAACGCTGGCGATGGGGATCTCATCCGGCCGCGAATACATGGGATTCCATCCCGCCTTTTCGGCCGCGATCTTGCTCGGCTGGCTCCTCTTTGCGTGGAACTTTTTTCGCGCAGTCGGGCGCCGGTTCTGGGGCCGGCCTGTGTACGTGACCATGTGGGGTGTCGGCGCATTGCTCTTTATCTACACGTTTCTGGAGCAGCATGTATGGCTGTTCAAGGGTGTCTTCAACTCCCCAATCGTCGATCTTCGACTCCAGTGGAAGGCGACGGGAACCCTGGTTGGCAGTTTCAATCTCCTCGTGTACGGAACCCTGTACTACGTCGGCGAGAAACTCTCCGGCGATAAAGACTACGCCTACTCCAAGATGGCCTACGCGCTCTTTGGGGTGGGATTGCTCAACTCCTTTACGAACTTCGCCCACCACACCTACCACGTCCCGCAGAGCGAGGTGGTCAAGTGGATCAGTTTCATCGTGAGCATGACCGAGGCGCTCATCCTGATTCGGATCATCTCGGATATTGCACGGATGTCTTCGCGCCGAAAGGGTGATCCGTTCAACTCGACGCGTTGTTTCATCGTCGCCGCAAAATGGTGGACGTGCGCAATGCTGTTCACCTCGTTGCTGCTTTCGGTGCCTCCGCTCAATGCGCTCGTGCACGGCACGCATGTGGTGACCGCACATGCTATGGGCACGGAAATCGGGATCGACAGCATGGTGCTCTTCGCCGCCGTCTCGTGGATTCTGAGCGAGGTCCTGACCCGGCGCACGGGCGCAGATGCGGTTCTTCATTCGCCGCGCATGCGATTCCTCATCGTGGGGCTGAACGTCATGGCGGGCGCGCTCATCGTGTGGCTGCACATCTCCGGCATCATCGTGGGCTATACGCGATACCAACTCCTGCCGCCGCCCGAATGGCTCCAGAGTTGCAACTATTATGTTTTCGCCAGCGCAGGATGTGGCACGGCGCTCTTCCTGTTTGCGCTGGTGGCGACGTGGCTGCGGATTGCGTTCGGGAGGAATGGACGCCTGACTTCGCCCGTCTGACTCGTGAAGCAAGGGAAAACCCAGGACAGCGTACCCTACAAATACTGGACTGAAAAGAGGAAATACGCCGCTTGCCGGTGAGATGAACGCAACAGACCGCCGAGTCGCTTGCGACACTCGACCGGAGCCGTGGCCTCGGTAGGTTCCCCACTGTTTTGGAGGTAGCGATTCCCGAGTCCTTGATGTGGTCGTTCAAGGTGATCGTGCTCCAGATACTGGTCGATAGCGTTCCGCAGTGAGCGATTATCTACGGAGATGTCGTTCGCTCTCGGATTGCCAATCTGGGAATCAAGGAAGTGTCGACGGCCCCGCGCTCCCCGTGGCAGAACGGATACGCCGAGCGCCTGCTCGACTCGTCGCGAGTGCCTTGATCACATCATCGTCCTGAACGAGGCACATCTGATTCGAGTTCTCAGTGAGTACTTCGAGTACTACGACACGGACCGGCCACATCAATCGCCCGACGGCAACTCACCGACGCGTCGAGAGGTTGAGTGGCCAGACCAAGGCCGGGTTGTTGCCGAGCCTGTTATCGGCGGCCTGCATCATCGATACCGACGCGCTGCCTGACAACCAGACCTTGGTTCCAATTGGTTCTGATTTGCCTTTGAGCGCTATCGGTGTGTGCTGATCGCAAAAGTGGTGTCAAACCCATGCAGAATCGCGTGGTCAGCTGACCGATAGCCGCCACGAATAAGTGTCGCACACGATCGCCCAACACCCAACAAACGCCCGGATGAGGTTTTCGCCACCGACAAGCCACTTGCGTTTGCGGTATTCAGTACGAACATACTAAGGATTCTTCACATAGGCGTTGGGCCGCAAATAGAACCACCAGTTGAGCACCAGGCATATGAAGTAGAAGACCGCGAAACCATACAGGGCATACTCAGGCGTCACCGCCTTGATCTGCTCTCCGAAAACCTTTGGGATGATGAACGCCCCGTATGCCGCCACGGCTGAGGTCCACCCGAGCACCGGACCCGCCTGCTCCGCATTGAACACAACGGCGATCGTACGGAACGTCGACCCATTGCCCATACCTGTGGCCGTGAAGAGAATAATAAAGAGCACGAAGAACTGCCAGAAGTACTGCTCCGGCGTTGCTGACTGATAAGCCATCTTCATGAAATACGCGACACCGAGCGCCGAGAGGATCATCACGATCGAGACGATCTGAGTCACCTTCGCCCCGCCCACCTTGTCGGCGATCCATCCACCGACCGGTCGAATCAGCGCGCCGATGAACGGCCCCATCCATGCGAACATGAGCGCACTCGGTCCATTAGGATTCACCGTGTTGTGAGTCAGCACACCGTCAACGGTCAGATGCTGAAAGCCGAAGATGACCTTGATCGCAAGCGGAAACGCTGCAGAATAGCCAATGAACGATCCAAAGGTCATCGTGTAGATGACGGTCATAGCCCAAGTGTGCTTGTTGGAGAATATCTGGTACTGCCGCTTCAGATTGGCCTTGAGGCTTCCCCAGCTCAGAAACCGCATGAGAATGACCGTTCCGGCAATCACGAGCGGTAGGACGACCCACTTACTAAGAAGCTCCAGACCAGTCGGCTTGGGCAGAATGAGATAAAGCCCGGCGGTGGCCGTCACTAGAGCGATCGCCAGTAGGAAGGTGATTCTGACAAATGCGGGAATAGGTCCGTCCAACTCAGGCGTCACCGCCTCGGTCTTGATGTTGTTCATCCCGAACCAGCCTGCAAAGGCAAGCGGAATCAAGAACACCAGCCAAATAAAGCCCGCGTTGTGAATGTAGGTCTCCGTGCCGGCCTCGATTTTTCCGATCAGCGTTCCGCTGGAGTTGACGAGTGTCATCGAGTCGCCACCGAATATCCCAAAAGTCATCACTAACGGGACCAGGATCTGCATGGTGGTGACGCCGAAGTTGCCGAGCCCGGCGTTGAGGCCAAGCGACGTGCCCTGCACTCGTTTGGGGAAGAAGAAGCTGATGTTGGACATGGACGAAGCGAAGTTCCCGCCGCCAAACCCAGTGAGCAGCGCCAGAAGCTGAAACACCCACAGAGGCGTATCAATGTTCCGCAGCGCAAAGCCGGTTCCTGCCGCTGGTATCATCAACAGGGCGGTGGTGAAGAAGATGGTGTTCCGACCGCCGGCAATTCTGATGAAGAACGTACTGGGGATTCGCAGCGTGGCGCCAGCCAACCCTGCAATCGCCGTGAGCGTAAAGAGATCTGCCTGTTCAAAGGGGAATCCAAGGTTGAGCATCTGTACGGTGATGATGCCCCAGTACAGCCAAACCGCAAACCCGCAGAGCAGGCTCGGGATTGAGATCCACAGGTTGCGCCGGGCGATCTTCTTTCCGGTGTTTTCCCAGAATTCGTCGTTCTCTACGTCCCAATGTTCCAGGTTCGCCATGCGCTAATCCTTTAGAATCACGGGGCCCGACTCGATTTCCCGCAGGAACTCCGGAGCTTGTTGCTTCATGATTCGACGAACAACGACGTGCATCCAAAAGAGCAACGCAGCAACCAAGACGAAGAAGAACATCCAACAGGTCGTCCACAGGCCGGTCTCACGGAGCAAGTAGCCAAAGATCACGGGGCAAACGAAACCGCCAAGACCCCCAAGGACGCCCACGATGCCGCCGACCACGCCTACATCGTTGGGGAAATAATCTGGAATGTGCTTGTACACCGCGGCTTTGCCGATTCCCATCAGTGAGCCGATGATGAAACACAGGCCGGTGAAGATCCAGATGTTGGCCTGAAAGAAGATTTGTGTGACGCCGCGCGCCAACAACTCCTTCTTGCCAACCGCGTCCCCCACCTCGACGACCGGTTCCTGCCACGACATCGAACGAGGCCAGATTAGCAGCCCTGAGTGGCGATCATCGTCGGTGACAAGGTCCCCCTGGCGCGGCGTGAGCGTATAGGTCTTGACCCCTGTTTTGTCCGATTCAACAACGATCTGCGCATCGGAGACAGAGACGACCGTTCCCGAGAACCTGGCCATGAGGCCGCTGCCGGGAGCGTGAATATCCATCTGCGGAACGATCAGTAAAGCACAACATATGACGGAAAGGCCAAACACCCAGTACATCACCGCCCGGGCCCCGAACTTGTCGGACATCCAGCCGCCCGCGGCGCGAATCACCCCGGAGGGAAAGCTGAAGACGGCGGTCAACGTGCCCGCCAGCACCACGGTCGTGGAATAGACGTTGACGTAATACGGCACGAGCCATTGCGCAAGCGCCACGAAGCCGCCGAACACGAAGAAATAGTACAAGCCGAAGCGCCACACGCGGATGGACTTCAAGGGGATCAGCCGCTGACTGAGGGTTTTTTGAGCGCTTCCTGCAGGTATGCGGGTTTTGGTGGTGAGAAGGAAGATCACTCCCGTCACCGCAAGCATCACCGCATAGATCTTCGGGAGCTGTCTCCATTGGTCGAGCTGCTCGCCATTGTTCGTCAGCCAATTCAGCACGCGCGGTGCACCGACCGCCGTGAGCGCCGCGCCTGCGTTCCCTGCGCCGAAGATCCCCAGGGCCGTCCCCTGCAGTCTCGAGGGAAACCAGACGGATGTGTAGGCGATACCGATCGCAAAACTTGTGCCGGCAAAACCGAACCCCAGGCCGGCCACGAAGAAATGCCAATAGGTGTTGCAATAGCTGACCAAGAACATGGGGATTGCGGCCAGGAGCAGAAGCAGGCCGTATACGATCCGGCCGCCCCACTTATCCGTCGCCAAGCCCAGTGGCAAGCGAAAGATCGCGCCGGTGAGCACCGGGATGCCGATGAGCCATCCCATCTCGGCCGGATCCCAGTCATGTATGCCGTTGTCCACCAGGAACGTGATGAGCACACCGTTCATCATCCACGCTGCGAAGCAGACCGTGAATGCGAACGTGTTCATGGCGAGAATCCACCACGCTCGACCGCGATCTCCAGGTCCGAACTGTTCGTTCATTTGACCGTCGCCTCGCACGAGTGAGTACGCAGGCCCCTCTACCCGCGTGCCGCAGACTCATGCCGGGTAAGTGTTCGGCCCATGATGGGTCATTCAGACTCGTCGGACGCGGGCATGATCTGAGTCTTGAGGTAATGGACCAGGGCCCACCGATCGGCCTCTGAGAGTTGGCCGAAGTTCAGCATGATGTACGCTCCCTCGTACCCTCCGGGGATTCCAGTCGTGATGCGGAGGTATATCTGCTCGGGATCGTCGCCGGATTTGATGTCACCCGCCCTGAGA
This sequence comes from Planctomycetota bacterium, assembly GCA_022571635.1. Taxonomy (GTDB): domain Bacteria; phylum Planctomycetota; class Phycisphaerae; order Phycisphaerales; family SM1A02; genus JADFNO01. Next base: position 28,171 of record JACZXL010000001.1, on the reverse strand, counting down.
TCCGCGGGAACGACCCGTTGTTGAAGGTAGTCAAAGGACAAACTCTCGCCGTCACCCCTACCTTCAGCGCCATGACAGTTAGCGCATGCTTCGACATACAACGCTTGACCGCGCGCGATGCTTTGCTCGGTCGCAGGCGGGGGCGGCCCCACCGCGATCGGTCGGCCGGGCTTCGACCCATCGGCACGAAAATCGTTGAGCACATCGATCAATGAAACGATCTGCCCATTGGTCAGATCAGCGAATGCCGGCATCCCGGTATTGCTGAGCCCCCGGTAGATTGTGCGGTACAGATCATCATCGGAGGCGATGCCGTTTTCCGTAGACACGAAGTGGTAGCGGGCGGCGATGAGGTCGCGCGGCGGCGCCGAGAATGTCGGGGAGTTTGCGCCGGAACCGTCGCCGCGCCCATGAACGCCGTGGCAGCGGGCACATTGACTCACATATAGGGCGTACCCTGTCAGTAGAGACCCGTTGTTCGTCTCCAACGCTGTCGACGTCAAAGCAATCCCCGACGCTTCGGATGGCTGCGTTCGCCCCAACAACATCGCGGCGACGAGGAAGATCACCGCCACGGAGCCCAGTCCATAGGTAAGCCAGGATTTGTCGCTCCGCCATGCGAATTCCCAACGGCGTTGGAAGCGATAGCGCTGCGTACGCATCGAGAGGTACGGGCGGACAAAGTAGTTGATGGGGAACGTCCAGAAGTGAACCAGTTTTGTGAAGGGGAAGTACGCGAAGAAGGTCAGCGCGAGCAAGATGTGCAGCTTGGTAATAAGACTTGCCGAGGCCATCAGCTCCGGCTGTGGTGAGAGGGTCCACAAACTCGCAGCCCAAGTGGACGCCCCGAATGCGACGCCAAAGATCCGATGAACGAGCACCTGGTAGAGGGCGAGCCCCACGATCGGGATGATGAACAGGTGAACGACGAAGTCGTCAACTTGGCTCATCGCGCGCACTTCCGGCGTCGTCAACCGGCGATACAGCGCGATCACCGATCCCACCAGCACCATGGAGCCCCCGAGCAGTCCGGACCAATAAAAGAACGTGACCGCGCCTTGCGACCCGAGCACGCCTCCGATCAGTCCCGTGAGGTGTCCCAACAACACCAGCGCAAGCCCCCAATGAAGCAACAGCGAGGCCGCGCCAAGCAGTTTGCGACCGAACAAGCCGCTGGCGCGAGTGCTCCATGAGAATGGTCGGAAGACCATCCGGATCAGCGGCACCGCGAAGAACAGCACGATACATAGATACGGGTAAACGCCCCAAAGAAAGTTGTTCATAGCTGACTTCTCACTTGGTTCGGCGTAACTTCTTGCGCCGTTGTGCGCACGAAGTCCTTCGACGATGGACTGCGGTTGCCCCGCGGGGCTAGCTGGCGGAGTTTGGGGTATCGACACCTGCGCTGGTTGCTCCGAGACAACCAGCGGCGGAGGCGCAGTGTCAATAACGAGCGGCGGAGCTTGAGCGACTTGCGATTCCAGTGACGAGGAATACTCAGCGATCTGCCGCACCACGAACCACGACAGCACGGAGAGCACCGCAAGGCACGTGAAGACCACGAGTGTTTCAGTTGCGCGCGACATGATAGTGGTGTATCGTGGTTACGGAATCCCTTACCAATGGACGCTGCCTGCCGCGCCGCACTGCTTGGGAGCGAACGCACTCATGGCCGAACCTCCCCGTGGCTCGCCAGCGTTTCTCGGATCGGCACATCGCCGCCCGTCCCGGACAGAACCGGCAGAGACACGCGAGTCCCCGATGCTTCTTCAGCCGGCTTCCAGGCGGGTGCATCATCAGCCATTCGGCTCAGGTCTTGCTCCACCGCGCTTTGCAGGGCCGAGACGAGCAAGGCATACGGACTCTTGTATTTTTGCAGCGCCGCTTTCAGCGGTTTGAGACCGGGAAAGACATATTGCTCGACGAATCGTCGACGCAACCCAATGCCGTCGCGATCCTGGTTCTCCAGGCTGATCCACAGAAAGTCAACGATGGCCGGCAAATAGTCGGGAAGTTCGCGCGCCGTGATATCGAATCCGAAATGACCGTAAATGCCCGCCAATTCAAGCATATACGCGTTCCGCCCCGACGTGCCGACGCCGTTGCACGTGGTCGGCTCGTCGAAGAGATACGATCCGAGGTACAGCGGGCAGGGCGGTGAGAGTTCGAGCGTCTGCACGTACTCGTCGCGCGACGTGGAACCGGGAGTGGCGAGGAACTTGGCGATCCAGCGCTCAACGTCCTCGTTCGCCTCTTCCAGAAAGCGATGCAGTCTCTTGACCAACGCCGGATCACGCTCCTGTGGATTGAGCAGCAACTCACTGATGAGCTGGTAGCTTGCCGTGAGGTCCGCGGTACACATGACTTTAGCTCCCCACCTCTTCGCGTCGACCGTGGAAGAAGCTCCGGCGACGGGGCGCATCGGACGGCGTCATCTCGCTGAAGCCCGAGAATCCGCGCTCAATGTACGGTGAATTTGCCGTGCGCTCGCGGCGGGTCGTTGGAATGACAAAACGTTCGTGGAAGTGCGCCAGCGCCAGCAAGCGGTGCATGTCCCTCGCATCTTTCTCGGTAAGACCAACGCTCTGAAGTACCTTCAGATCGAGTTCGCCTTCCACGCGCTCCGAGCGCCGAAAGGCGCGGACCGCCAACTGTCGCAGAAGCGCCGTCTTGACCGGCTGGTCGTGGCCCGCAGAAAACAAGCTGGCCAGGAACTTCACGGGGATTCTGAAGTCGTCGAGGTTCGGTAGGACGCTGTGCCCGTTCACCATGCTGATACAGTCGCTTCCATCGGCACGCGTTCGCACCGGGCTTTCAGGCGGGATATAAAACAGGCATGGAAGCGTACGGAACTCCGGGTGCAAAGGCAGAGCAATCTCCCAATCCTTGACCATCCGGTACACGGAAGATCGTCGGCATGCATCGAGCCACGCTTCGCTTATGTTCGCTTCGTGTGCTGCGGCGAGCACCTCCGGATCGTTCGGATCGAGGATGATGTCGCGTTGCGCTTGAACGAGGTCTTCTTCAGGCGCGTTGGCGGCTTCGGGTACGCGATCCATGTCGTAAAGAAGCGGACCCATATAACGGATGCGACCTGGGCAAGCGTGGAAGCATGCGGGCGGTTGTCCGGCTTCAAGCCTCGGATAGCACAGGATGCACTTTTCCATCTTCCCGGTGCGCCAGTTGAAGTACGGCTTTTTATAGGGGCATCCTGAAATACAGTACCGCCACGCGCGGCAGCGGTTCTGATCGATGAGAACGACGCCGTCCTCTTCGCGTTTGTAGGCAGCGCCGCTCGGACATGCCGCGACACAAGGCGCGTTCATGCAATGATTGCAAATGCGGGGCAGGTACATGATGAACGAATCGCGGAAGCTCAGCAGCGCCTTTCGTTCCACGTCCGTCATATTGCTGAAGTTCACGTCCATCCCGCCGAGGCCGTCCTCGGTCGCCCCAGCGCCGTTGTCCTCCCAGTTGACCGCATACTCGATGGCTATGTCTTCCTCTCCGGTGATTTGCGATTTAGGCCGCGCCACCGGCTGCGAAAACTTTGTCGGCTTGTCGGAATGAAGATCCTCGTAGGTGAACGTGAACGGCCCTTTGCCGTAATATTCATCCATCTGCGGCATGACGGGGTTATAGAAAAGATTGATCATCATCCAGAACCGCGACCCGATATTCAGCGCTGGTCCGTCGGCAGAGGGTTTCCGCTTCCAACCACCCCGATATTTCTCCTGATTCTCCCACTGTTTGGGATAGCCGATCCCTGGCTTGGTCTCGACGTTGTTCCAGAACATGTACTCCGCGCCTTCGCGGTTGGTCCAGATGTTCTTGCATGCGAGCGTGCACGTGTTGCAGCCCAGACATTTGTCGAGGTTGAACACCATCGCCATCTGTTGTTTGACCTGCATCAGACCGGTCTCCTAGATCGTCGGATCATGCCCAACGTCGCGCCGAGTGTCACCGAAGATCTTTCTCTTGGTAGATGACCTTCTTGGGACCAGACTCCAACGGCATCTTGCGTATCAATACGGCGCAATCCCGCTCCGACGGACTGGTTCCCCAATAGTTGAGGAAGTACGTCCAGTTGGCGTAGCCCCCGATCATGGTGGCGGGGTTCATCATGATCCGCGTCGTGGCGTTGTTGTTTCCCCCTCGTAGATCACTGACTTTGCGCTTCCGCGCCAAGGGTGAGAAGGGCACGGCGATATGGCGCTCCGACGAGTGGTACATGATGGCCGTGTCGCGCGGCACCGTTCCTGTCACTACGGCTCGCACATTGGCGATCCCGTTCTCGTTGTAGATCTCAACCCAATCGTTGTCTTTGACGCCGATCTCCTTTGCATCGTCGTCGTTGATCCAGACCACCTGGCCGCCTCGAAACATGTTGAGCATGTGCCAAGTGTCCCAGAACATGCTGTGAATCTGCCACTTACCGTGCGGCGTCAAGAAGCGGAACACCTTCGAATTCTCCTCGGCCAGATGCGGCGCACAGTCGCCGATCTTCACCATGTCCACCGGCGGCTTGTAGGTAGGCAACGACTCACCGAGTTCGCGATAACCACGATGGTCGAAGTAGATCTCCTGTCGGCCGGTCAGTGTGTGCCACGGCTTGAGGGCTTCAACGTTCAATGTCCAGGGGCAGTACGTCCGGCCCGGGCTTTCGATGGCGGACCAATGCGGTGAGGTCAGGCTACGCCGAGGCTGAGATTGCAATTCCGGATAATGGTGGTGGATTTCACGTTCCCCTTCCACCAGGTGCGCTAAGGGCACCCCACAGCGCTTCTCCAAGTTCTTGAAGATCATGTACGAGACTTCGCCGTCACTCTCGGGCGAAATCCGCAGAATCACCTCGCATACCTGCTCGGCACTTTCCAGAGAAGGACGCCCGTCCTTCTCGCCCACGAGGTAACTCTCCTTGAGTTGCTCGTAGACCTCGGTGAGATCACCCTTGATGCCTTTACACCCGTACCCCTCCGGCCGGCAAACGTTCGGTCCAAAGGTCGTGTATTTGTCGAGGATTTTGGTGTAGTCGCGCTGGACAATCTTGACGTTGGGGAACGTCTTGCCGGGGATGACGTCCACATCACCGGTCTTCCAGTCCCGCAGCTCGCCCATTGGCTGAGCCATCTCGTCCGGGCAATCCGTGATCATCGGCGTCATGACCATGTCGTCGAACGGATCGGGAAGATGCGTCTTAGCCAGCTCGCTCACCTTGGCCGCAATCGCCTTGAAAACCTCCCAGTCATGTTTCGCTTCCCACGGTGGATCATGCGCCGGCGTGAACGGATGGAAGAAGGAGTGCAGGTCCGAGCAGGTGAGATCGTATTTCTCGTACCAGTGAGCTGTGGGGAGCACGATGTCGGCGTAGTTGGCCGACGAGTCCATTCGAAGATTGACGTTGACGACGAGATCAAGCTTCCCCAGCGGCGCTTGTTCGTGCCATTCAACCTCCTTGACAAGCCCCTCGGCGCGATCCTGGCCGAGCACGTTGTTGTGGGTGCCAAGGAAGTGCTTCAAGCCGTACTCGTGGCCGCGCATGCTCGTGCCAATGAGGTTGCCCCGCCAGATCCACAGCACTTTGGGGTGGTTGACCTCAGCATCCACATCCTCGAGGGCGAAACGCTCACTCCCATCCTTGAACTTCTTGGCAACGAAATCACCAACCTCTTTTTCTGATTGGGCGCCGGATGCGCGCGCTTCCTTCAGGAACTCGATTGGATTCTTCTTGTCGACTTGCGGATAGAACGGTAACCAACCGAGTCGAACGGCCAACATGTTCAAGTCTGCGGCATGATTCCCCTTGGCCGGGAACTTCTCCGCCCACGGCGCCCAGATGGGATCGAGCACCATGCCGTCGTAGCGCCACTGGTCGGTGTGAAAGTAAAAGTATGAGGTGCTGTTCTGGTGTCGCGGCGGACCTGTCCAGTCAGAGGCGCCGCCGAGCGTTCCAATAGCAGCGAATGGGCGGATTTTCTCTGTACCTACGTAGTGGTTGAACCCCCCGCCGTTTCGTCCCATGCAGCCGGTGATGATTCCCATCACGGCCATCGCTCGATAGGTAAGTGTGCCACCGTGGTACCAGTGAAGAACCCCTGATCCGGTGATGAACAAGCTCTTGCCCTTGGTCTTCTCGGAGTTCTCCGCCCACTCCCGAGCGACTCGGATCACGAGTTCCCGATCAACACCCGTCTCCTGTTCCTGCCATGCCGGGGTGTAAGGCACGGACGCGTCGTCATAGTCCTTGGGATAATCGCCGGAGAGTCCACGGTTCACGCCGAGTTGTGCCAGAAGCAGATCGAAGGCGGTGGTAACGATGATTTCTTTGCCGTCTTTGGTCTTGAGCTTTCTGACCGGCACGCCTCGGGTTAGGGACACAGCGGGCCGTCCTTTGCCTTCTGTGCTGCCGAGCGTCGTGTCAAAGGTGTCGGTGAAATCGGAGAAAAGGACCTGAACTTCCTCGAACGTTCCTTTGTCGCCCATGCAACTGATCATGGGATCAAACGACTCACCCGTACTCGCGTCCTCAGACTTGAGATTCCACCTTCCGGTCTTTTGTTCTTCCCAACGGAAGCCGAGCGTGCCGACGGGAAGCTTCAACTCGCCGCTCGCCTGATCCATCATGAGCAGTTTCCAGTCTGCGTTCTCCTCGTTCTCATATTGGGAGAAGTCGCTTGCGCGGAGGAAGCGGCCCTGGAGATACCGATTGTCTTTGTACGGATCCAGTTGGACGATGAACGGCAGGTTCGTGTATTTCTTGATGTACTCGCGGAAGTAGCTGACCTCGCGATTGACGTGGCATTCCTGCAGAATCACGTGAATGCAGGCGAGCAGGAAGGCAGCGTCCGTTCCCGGGCGAACCGGCACCCACAGGTCGGCGAACTTTGTCATGTCCGAGTAGTTTGACGACAGGTTGACGATTTTGCCGCCGTTGTATTTGAACTCGGACGCAAAGTGCGCATCGGGGGTTCGCGTCATGGGCAAGTTGGAGCCAATGACCATCCAGTACGTACTCTGGTACCAGTCCGCTGCTTCCGCAACGTCCGTTTGATCGCCCCACATCATGGGCATGACGTGCGGCAGATCGTGGTACCACTCGTAGAAGCTGAGCATCGTTCCGCCGAGCAAGTTGCAGAAGCGGTGGCCCGAAATGAAGCTCACCATGCTCATGGCCGGTATGGGTGAAAACGAAGCAAGGTGATCCGGACCGTACTTCTTGGTTGTATAGATAATGGCCGCCGCCCAGATTTCGGTAGCCAGATCCCAGCTACTGCGTCTCCATCCCGCTTTACCCCGCGCTTGTCGGTATGTCTTCTTGCGCTCGGGATCTTCGACGATCGCGGCCCAAGCCTCGACCGGATCCTTGCCCCCAGCTCGTTCCTTTTCATAAAAATCGAGCAGCACGCCGCGGATATACGGATACTTGGGGCGAACCGGACTGTAGGGATACCACGATGCCGAGATCCCCCGTTGACAGCCGCGCGGCTCGTAGTTGGGAGTATCCGAATTGATCTGGGGCCAGTCGGTCTTCTGGAGTTCCCAGCAGATCAGGCCGTTCTTGACGAACACCTCCCACGAACAGGACCCCGAACAGTTCACGCCGTGGCTGGTGCGGACGGACCGGTCGTAAGACCATCGTTCGCGGTAGAAATCCTCCCAGTCCCGCGGCTCATCCGCCACGCGAAACCAGCGAGATTTTTTGCCATTGGAGTGGCCGGTCGTCATTCGTTGGACTCCTTCGCGTGTTGCTCTAGCTTGCAGCCCATGCTGAATGCTTCGATGAACGGCCGGAAGTCGCGGGCGGTTCCGTACACAGCGACCACCGCTTCGCGCCGGCGGTCGTAGACCACATTCACCACGACATTGCGCCCCATCGGATGCTGACGCTCCGGTCCACTGGTGATCGTGTCGTCTGCCAGCGCCTGAATCGAGGCGTAGATGAGGTCGGCGGGATGCGCCTGCCACCAGATGTCGTACTCCCAGTCACCGATCCTGACGTGGGATTCGCCGCTGACCAGAGATGGATCGGCCGGGTCGATCTCCCACTGATAGACGGGAGGCCAACCTTCATAGCGATCGTTGGGAATCTCAGACTCGGGGGACGGCAACTGCTCCGGTCCGCCATCGCCATAGCCTGCACCGGGCGCTATGCCGGCCCGTCCGAGCGACGCGTTCATCGCGTCAAACTCCGGGTTGGCGACATCGTTGAGAATCGGCAGATGCAGGGGGGAGCTCGCCGGCGAACCATTTTCGCCATCGTTTGGTCTGGGTTTGGCCCACGTCACAATGACTCTGTCGATACCTTCCAGAGGGCCCAGCTCACGGCGGATCGCAGTCGCCAGCGCCTCATGTCCGTACGCGTCGCCACTGGGCGGTGCCAGGTGGACCGTCAGGATGCGCCCCGTCAACTCGATGTCTTTGGCTAAGCCGAGCGAAACGATGTCGCGGCGCGAGCCAGGATCCTTCATGGACCGTAGGCGATCCCAGGCGCTCTGTTCGAGACTGCCCATCACAAATGCTCCGAACCAGGGCTCGCTTTCGGCGGCTGGCGCGTGCTTCCGCTGGCAATCACCCCGTCCGATCACGAGCCGTTGAGAATCTATCGGCCCCCGGACGATAAATCAAGATATTCAGACCAACTATTCCGAATTATTATTCAGAAATCTCGATCGTTTTATCGTTAATAGTGGATATTTCGGCTACGATGCCGGGGCCGTCCTCCGATAGAGGACCTACGCCGAGCGACCGGACGCTGAATGCTCCCCTGTCGGGAACCGTCGATGTACGGACGACAAACCGAATACGCCATCGCCGTGATGAGTCGACTCGCCGAGGTCTACGACGGGGGCGAGACCCGGCTTTCCGCCGCGGACGTTGCCGACTCGCGCGGGCTGCAGCAACCTTTCGTGGCGAAGATCCTCTCGCAGCTCTCACAAGCCGGACTTGTGATCGGATCACGTGGACCGGGCGGCGGGTCTGCGCTGGCCCGAGATCCCAAGACAATCAAGCTCTACGACGTGTTCAAACTCTTCGAGCGCGTCGATAGCGATGACAGTTGCCCATTCGGAGGGGGACGATGCGGCGTCGGGCAGCCCTGCCCGCTGCACGACAATCTGGTCGCGGTAAAGAAGGCCATGGATCACCTTCTTCACAAAACCACGTTTGAAGTATTCCGTATCGCCCCCAGCAAGGGCCGACGGCGACCCGGACCACCACGTACGCGAAAGACAAGACGCAAGAGGCAGTCCTATCGCGCACCGCGAACAACCACGCCTCGACGGTAGTCTCCTTTTCTCACCCGCCGGCGACCTCAGATTGATCGAATGGATCTGCAATGACCGCTACCAACCTCGCACTCCAACCACGGGCAGTCGACGCGAAGCAAGTCGCCGCGGCTACGGTAGACCAACGCGACGCTCATGATCGGTGGCCACAACTGGCTCCCCACTTCGACACCATGCCCCAGCAATATGAAGCCGCGAAGTTGGGCATGTGGCTTTTCCTGGCCACGGAAGTACTCCTCTTCGGCGGGCTCTTCTGCGCGTATGCTGTCTTCCGCGGCAATCATCCCGAGGTCTTCGCCTGGGTGGGGGAACGGGGATTCCTTGACGTGAAGTGGGGCGCGGCCAACACCGTGGTTCTGATCGTCAGCAGTGTGTTCATGGCGACCGCCGTCACCTTCGTGCAACGCAACCGCCGATGGCCGGTCATCATCGCGCTGGCAGCAACCTTCCTCTGCGGCGTCATTTTCATGGCCGTCAAGTCCGTCGAGTATGAGCACAAGTTCCACGAGAACCTCGTTTGGGGAACAAAGTTCTACGAGCTTCCTCCTGGGTTCGACTTGGCGACCGGTTCCGGCGCCGCGGGAACGCTCGCTCCGGGCGATCTCGCCAAAGGCACGAGAATCTGGAACACCACCTGCCGCTCGTGTCACGGTGTTGCTGGTGAAGGAGTCGCCGGCCAAGGCAGAGACATCCGCTCCAGTGAGTTCATTCAGAGTCGCGATGATCTTGAGCCTGTCGCGTACATCAAGGTGGGTCGGACCGTAGGGGATCCGCTGAACACCACTGGCATGGCGATGCCGCCCAAGGGTGGTAACCCGTTGCTCACGGAACAGGATCTTGTCCACGTCATCGCATACGTTCGGAACTTCCAGGCGCCGCTCCCACAGTTTACGACTGACAATGCGGTAAAAGACGATACGGCGGCCCAAGAACGAGTCGCCCCGATCGACGTTGCTGCCGATGATGTCGTGCGTCCAAGCACTCCGGCCGCAATCGAGACAGCGAGCGAGCCGGTCCAAGAGGAGTTCTGGATCCCTGCCTCGAGCATTCCGCTGGCGCGCAGCGCCCCCGCCGGGATGAACTTAGCGGTGCTGGCCGCGCACGAGGGCGCGCCACAATCGCCTCGGTTTAGTGCCGAAGGCCCTGTGCATCAAAGCGTCGATCCCGACCGGCCGGCAAACGCCCATCTCTTCTTCACGTTTTACTTCGTCATGACCGGTCTGCACGGCCTGCACGTGCTGGTGGGATTGGGCGTGATCGCATGGCTCATGGTTCGATCAATCTGGGGCCACTTTGGCCGCACCTATTTCGCACCCGTCGATCTCGGCGGCCTCTATTGGCACGTCGTGGACCTGATCTGGATCTTCCTCTTTCCGTTGTTCTATCTGATTCGCTAATGACACGGCAGGCACCGGCCCCCGTCGGTTAGGTAGGAGGAACGATCACCATGTTACACACATCACGTCGCAGGCACTTCGGTCTATCCGTCCTGATCGGGTCTCCCGGCGTGGTTGGGACGACATTCGCCGAGCCTCCCTTGCTCGACTCGACGAGCCGTGACTTTCAAATTGCCGAGCGAATCGTCGGACAGCCGTACCTGTCCCTGGCGAAAACTCCGTACTGCTGATTGTACAAAGACTTCCGTTTAGTCGACGGCGCGATCAGTGCTCCTAGTCTGCCCAGATGACCAAGCGGCTTATCGGCCTCGTCAGACTGTTCTTCCGTTCTCATACTGAGATTGTGGCCGAGAACCTCGCGCTTCGCCACCAGCTGATCGTTCTCCAGCGATCAATCAAACGACCTCGCTTCACAACACGTGATCGTATCTTCCGGGTGTGGTTGTCCCGACTCTGGAAGAACTGGCGATCCAGCCTGCTGATTGTTCAGCCCGACATGGTTGTCAAATGGCATTAGCAGGGCTTCAAGCTCTACTGGCGATGGAAGTCGAGACCAAGCAAGGCCGGAAGACCGAGTATCTCACGGGAGATCAGAGAGCTCATCCGACAAATTTCTCGTGACAACCCGACGTGGGACGTCCCACGGATTCGAGATGAGCTCGCTCTACTAGTGCCATTTCCAGTCAGAGGGTTTCGCGCCCATGATGCGACTCATGCTGCCCGCCTCCGACGGTAGGTGGTCCAGCCCCGCACGCTGATTTGGCGGCGTCGGTTCCGCCATGCCAGGTAGTCGAAGATCGAGGTCTGCATCTCATCGTGGCTCCCGTAGTCGGTGTTCTCGAGTGTGAACTTCCGCAAGGCGGTGAAGTGGCACTCGATTCGGTTGATCCATGATGCGTTCGTTGGCGTCCAGTAGAAGCGGATGCCGTTGGGGCGAGCGTAGGCGAGGATCTCGGGACAGGCGTGGAAGGTGGCGTTGTCGAGGACGAGGTGAAGCGTGCCACGATTCCGATACCGCCGCCGCACCCACCGAAGGAACGATAGGAAGGTGCGGCGGTTCTTCTTCTCGACGAAGTAGCCGGTCAACGTGTCCCGGTCGAGGTCGTAGAGGCCCATGAAGTGACGAACGCCCCCCGTGCGTCGGTATGTTGCGCGCAACCGATCAACGTGTCGGGTCCGGGCATAATGCTTCCCGTGCCGCGGAAGCAGATTGAGCGGCCCGAACTCATCCAGACAAAGCCGGATGCCCCTCGGCGGCGGGCGGTCGTAGAGTTGGCGGATTCGCTGGTACTTTGGCCAGAACTCGGGATCGTTCGAGTCCATCCAGGTCTTCGTGTGCCGCCACCGGATGCCGCACCCCCGCAGGATCTGGCGGAGCCACTCCAACGAGATCGACGCGACGATGCCCTGCTCAACGAGATAGTCACGCAGCTTCGCCAGTGACCAGACGCTCATGCCGATGAGCTGCCGCGGCGGCGAGAGAGCGACTTCGCCGATCCGTTCGACGACGTCTGGCGTGAACCGGCGCGGCTCGCCGCAGGAGCAGAAGTACGGATACCACGTGATGCCGTCGATCCCAGTGTCGTTGAAGCGATGGATGATCCGCCTGACCCACTGGGGGCTGAGACCAACCCCTTGGGCGACCTTCTGGTTGCAAAGTCCACCTCGGGAGAGCAGAATGACCCTCGCTCGCCGGCTGTTGACCGCGTTGGACAGTTGCCGTTTCAGTTGCTGCAGCTTCCTGCCTTCGTGCGGTCGCAGCCTCCGTGCCACGACCTTGTCCATTTGTGGGCTCCACTTCGCGTTTCTGTGAGTGGAGCCTTTTCTACCTAAACTTACACGATCGCACCACTTGCGACGGAGCCGGCGCCGCGCGAAACTCTCTTGCTGGAAACGGCACTAGGTAGCCGCCACGAACAAGTGTCGCACACGATCATCCAACACCCAATAAACGACCGGATGAGGTTTTCGCCACCCACAGGTCTTGGCGAGCGTCCGGGGCGGGCTGGAAGGTCGCGGTGGAATTAATGACGGTCCACCTCTAGTCTAGAGAAGGAGCCCGCCGAACGCGACTCGTCAAGTGCTCAGTTCTATGAACGACGCTGAACGAACAAGAAGTGCTGCGAGGCGAGGTGAATCTCGCCAGCCTTTGGTGCGCGCGTTGGTGCTGGCGTTCAGTGCCGTGGTGCTCATCTTCGCGGTTTACGAAGTCGTTGAGCGAACCTGGCTGGGCGATGCTGATATGCAACTGCTTCACGGCCTGCACATCGCCAGGGGCATCGTGGCATCGGTGGTGGCGGCGGGGCTGGTGGGGTGGCGTATTGTCCGGGCGTCACCGCCGCTGCTGGCCGAAACGCCATCAGAGGAAGAACTGGTGCGCGGAACTCGCCTCACCGAGCAGGAACGGTTAGCCAACCACGCGCGCTGGCTGATCGTGATGCGCTGGATCGCGGTCGTCGTCGCTGTGATGCTGATCTCCATCACCGTGCGAATCGCGCACCTTCTGCCAGAGAGTCTGTGGTGGCCGTTACTCTCGACCGTCGTGGTGCTCGCCGGCTTCAATGTTGCATGCACAATGTCGCTGCGCTCCGGCCGAGCGGGTGTTGCTCTGTTACAGGTCCAGATCTACGGCGACCTTGTGCTGCTTACGGTGCTGCTGCATTTCTCCGGCGGCATTGAAAACCCGCTGTCGCTTGTGATGCTGTTTCATGTCATCATCGCCGGTATCGTCCTGAGCCGGCTTCGGTGCTTCGCGGTGGCGATCGCAGCGAGCGTGCTCTTCGGGGCGCTGGCGCTCGCGGAGTCAACGCACGTGCTGGAGCACTACACACTGGAGATCTTCCCACATATAGAGGATCAAGGTGAGTTGGAGCATGCGGCCCACAAGCCCCTTTACGTCGCCACACGAATGGGCCTGCATTCGGCGATCCTCCTCTTGACCGCATACTTTGTTACGACGCTGGCCGATCGGCTGCGCCAGCACGAACGCCAACTTCAGGTGATGGCTGATCGAGCACTCGCTGAACGGCGGTTATTGGAGCGATCATTGGAGACAACCGGGGCGGCGCTTCGCGTCGTTGACCGGGATCCGCGATCATGCTGGTCTAACTCGCGATGGAACGAGTGGTTCGGTCCCGAATCACCCGGAGCCGCGATTGTCGAACAGTTGGACGGAGAAGGGTCAGCCGCCCAGCAAACGTTCCGGGATGCGCAGGTGAGGATAACGGAGCTTGTTCTTGAGTTGCGAGAAGAGAACTCCCACGGCCTAAAGAACAGCGCTGCAATGCGGCGATGGTTTCAAATGACAACCGCTCCGCTTCATGATTCCCAAGGCAAGGTCGCTCAGGTCGTTGAATTGGCTCAAGATATCACCGAGCAGAAGCGAACCCAGGCGCAGATGATCCGGGCTGAGCAACTCGCCGCCATCGGCGAGCTGGCCGGGCAGGTCGCGCACGAAGTGAATAACCCGATCGCGATCATCAGCGCCAAGACCCGGCTGCTGCTCTCGGATCATCGTTCGGAGATGTCGGACGATACCGCCACGGAGATCGAAAAGATCACCGATCTTTCCGATCGCGTGGCGCGTATTGCCCAGGGGCTACTCTCGTATTGTCGGCCTTCCGGCGCGGCGCGAATGGCGATGGATATCAGGCACCCGATACGCCAAGCGTTAGCACTCATCGAACAACGTGCGAGCCAGACCGGCATTGCAATCCACGAAGATCTTGAGGGTAGCGTGCCAAACATTCACGCCAACCCCCAGGAGATGGAGCAAGTGTTTCTCAACCTCCTGCTCAATGCATTGGACGCTATGCCTCAGGGCGGACGACTCACGCTTTCGGCCCGCCAGGAACACAAAGCCGCGGATGATGCCGATTCGTGGATCACGGTAACCGTGGAGGACACCGGCTCCGGGATTCCCGAATCGCAGCGCGAGCTGATATTCCAGCCGTTCTTTACAACGAAAGAGCAAGGTCGCGGAACAGGTCTTGGTCTTTCGATCTGTCACGGGCTTATCCAAAGTCATGGCGGGACAATTGACGTGGAAAGTCATCCCGGGGAAGGTACGCGATTCACGATACGACTACCGGTGCACAACCCGGGTGAACAACCAAAGGCGAGTCATGGCTAAGCAGCGTATTTTGGTCGTGGATGATGAGGTGGGGATGTTGGAGGTGTGCGCTGCAACGCTCAAGAAACTATCGCACGCAGTGATCATTTCGGAGAACGACAGCCAAAAGGCAGCGGAGCGGGTCGCAACAGAGACCTTCGACTTACTTATCACGGATATTCGTATGCCGGGCGTCAGCGGCGTCGATTTGCTCGAGTTGGCGCGACAGCACGACCCGAACCTCGCCGTTTTGATGATCACCGCTTTTCCGACCGTGGAAACAGCGGTGCAGTGCATGAAGCTCGGCGCCACTGATTACATCACCAAACCGTTCTTGCCGGAGGATTTGCTCGCGACTGTGCAGCGGTTGCTCGAAGCGAAGGAACTTCGTGAGGAGAACCGACTTCTGCAACGACAAGTTGATCGCACCGGCGTCTTCGGCGAGATCATCGGCGCCAGTCAAGTGATGCAGACAGTTCTCGACATGATCGAACGTATCGCCGATACCGACGTCGATGTGCTGATCGTGGGAGAGACCGGCACGGGCAAGGAGTTGGTTGCCCGTGCATTGCATCAGCGCAGCCGGCGCGGCAAGAAACGGTTTGTGCCGGTCGATTGTGGGGCTATCCCCGAGGATTTGTTGGAAAGTGAGCTCTTCGGCCACGAGCGAGGCGCATTCACCGGCGCGCATACACGAAGCATGGGGCTGCTGGAGTTTGCAGACAAAGGGACGTTCTTCCTCGACGAGATAGCGGAACTACCGCTTCGACTCCAGGTGAAACTATTACGCGCCTTGCAAGAACGCCGGATACGCAGAGTGGGAGCTACGGATGAGTTGGATGTGGATGTGCGCGTGGTGTCGGCTACCTCACGCAATCTTGATGAGTTGGTGGCAAAGGAGCAGTTCCGCTCAGATCTGTTCTATCGAATCAACGTGTCACGGATCGATCTTCCGCCGTTGCGTGATCGGACAGGTGATATTCCGTTACTCGTAGCGCATTTCCTGGGCCGATACGCGCGCGAGATGGGCAAGAGTATCTCCGACGTCGACCCGGAAGTCATAGAGATATTTTCAGCGTATCAATGGCCGGGTAATATTCGTGAGCTACAGAACGTGATCAAGCGGAGCCTGACGATGGCGACGGGCGCGAAGCTCACAAGTGGTGATCTGCCCGATGCATTGGTGACGAGTGCTGGCGAGGTTTCAGACCGCAAAGGCGACGGCTTCTTTGATCTTCGCAAGGAACATGCCGCGAAGTTCGAGCGAGATTATTTGGCCAACTTGCTGCAACAATGCGGTGGAGATGTTTCACAAGCTGCGCGCGAGGCGCAACTGCCGAGGGGGACGTTTTACCGGTTCCTCAAGAAGCACGATCTGAAACCGGAGGGATTTCGGGACTAGGGGCGGGGAACCTCGCTCCGGAACACAGCAAATCTGTCACAATCCTGTGAATGGCGCCGGTGAGTGTCACAATTCTGTGGCGCGCGTGAAACCGGCTCTGCCTATCGAATATAAGGGCCTATTCGTCGGCCGCCGCCTTGCATCTCGTTCGTGACGATTTCGGTGTCGCGCCGATGCGACACTCGCGGATTCGAGCACGATTACAGGCCCTTCGATCATCGCTCATATCTGCTTGCAGCACAGGCACTTATAGCGTTTAGGCCGTCCTGCCGCCGATGCGCGGATTCTGGCACAACAGTTGTTCTACCCCTGATGGAAGGCCGTGTCTCTCGCCCGATTGCGGTCGTGAAAGGTCACTGCCAAGCAAGGACACCATGATCCGAATCCTCGTTGACAGCCCGGATCCGAACACCGTTGTGTTTCTCAGAAAACGACTGAGCGACGCTCGCTTCAAGATCGTCACCGCAAACGAGAGCCAGCGCTTTTCGGAATTCGCGCATCGAGAGCAACCGCAGATTGCCATCATCGATCGCATCCATGAACGACAGGAAATCGCCCGGCAACAGATCGCAGCGCTGCAGGAGATATGCCCCGGAGTGCGCATCATCGCAATCAGTGAAGAGCCGTCGTCGGCCGATGCGCCGGTTATAGAGCAGGGCGTTTTCTACTACCTCGCCCTCCCCGTCGGTGACGAGCTGATTCGAGTGATCGAGGCGGGAGCCGCCGGGCTCACGCAGCAAACTAACGAATCGCTTTGGCGCGCAGGGGACGAGCTATGACTCTGGTCGCGCCCAACATCAACGCGCTTGTCGACGATCGTCCGGAACACCTGGCGCATCACTTCGACGATGCCTCGCAGCAGTTCGAGGCCGCCAAATTCGGCATGTGGCTTTTCCTGGCCACGGAGGTTCTGCTGTTCGGCGGGTTGTTCTGTTTGTACGCCGTGTATCGCGCGGGCCATCCCGACATCTTCGCCTATGGAAGTCAATTCCTGGACACAACCTGGGGCGCTATCAACACCGGCGTATTGATTGTGAGCAGTCTGACCATGGCGATGGCGGTGTGGTGCGCTCAAAACAACTACCGACGCGGACTGTGCTTGTTCCTGGGGCTCACGTTGCTGTGCGCGATCGACTTTCTCGGGA
Organism: Planctomycetota bacterium; assembly: GCA_022571635.1. Taxonomy (GTDB): domain Bacteria; phylum Planctomycetota; class Phycisphaerae; order Phycisphaerales; family SM1A02; genus JADFNO01. The sequence continues at coordinate 10,832 of JACZXL010000001.1, read as the reverse complement.
TCAAATGGATCGAGTATTCACACAAGTTCCATGATAACCTCGTGTGGGGCGTGCAGTTCTACGAAGGAGAACATGCCGCCGACCCCTTACACGATCAAGCAGTAGACCCTGGCTTGGCGGCGATCGCAGCCCTTGAACCCGGCGATCCGGCCAGGGGCGGCGGGCTGTACTTGCGAACTTGCATGGCCTGCCATGGTCTTACGGGCGAAGGACTGCCGGGACTGGGCAAGCCTTTACAAACGAGTGAGTTCGTCGCCGGTCTCGATGATGCCAGCTTTGTCGCGTTCCTGATCGCTGGCCGGTCGCCAAAGGATCCGCTCAACACGACCGGCGCGGCGATGCTTCCACGGGGCGGCAACCCGTCTCTGCGTGATCAGGATCTCATGGACATCGTCGCGCACGTGCGCATTCTGCAGACGAACGCCCTGACCGCAACGTCCGACGAACGGGGTGTTGCTGATGGCAAGCTTCCCATCGTGAACGGGCAATTACTCCTGCCACAATCAGTTATTCCTTTGGCGCCCGATGGACCTTCGGGCTTGGCGTCGCGGCTGAACGAATCAGATCGCGATTACAGCATGTTCCAATCGAGCGTTGACGCCGCTCCAACAGCTTCCCTCGAACGCCCGGCCAACGCACACCTGTTCTTTGCAATCTACTTCGGCATGACGGGGCTTCACGGCCTACATGTGCTCGCGGGCATCGGCGTCATCACGTGGCTGCTGATCCGTGCGCTCAAAGGACACTTTGACAACGGCTATTTCACGCCCGTCGATCTGGGCGGGCTCTATTGGCACATCGTGGATGTCATTTGGATATTCCTTTTTCCCTTGCTCTACCTGATTCGATAGGCGGCCCAACGATGCAACGACAAGCGATACAACGGAGTGACGTCATGAGAAGAGCAAATCCGTCAGTAGATACCAGGCGAAACGTAATCGGATGGGAGTACCTCGTCGCGGTCATCGTTGGGGTCATTGCCGTTTCGGTATTCATCGCGGGCTGTCAGACGAAGGCATCCTTACCTTCTGAACCGGTGATGAGCCCCACCGTCTCTCCCGGCTCGGTGGGATATGAGCTTTTCCTAGCACATTGCGCTGCCTGTCATGGTACGAACGGTCGAGGCGATGGGATCGCGCGAATGGCGCTGGACGTCGCACCGCGCGATTTCCGCAACGAACCGTTCCGCTACGTCTCAACCATGGACGGCATCCCCACGCATGACGACCTCGTTCAATCCATCAAGAACGGGCGCGTGCACGGCCAAATGCCGGCCGGTCCCTGGCTGTCAGATGAAGCTGTAAATGCACTGGCGGATTACGTGCTGGAACTGAACCGGCTTGGTTGGGTTGACACACTTACACAAGAGTTTGCTGACGATCAGGACATGACGTCTCGCGACATCGAAGAAATCGCCTTTGAGAGAGTCACAACCGAAGAGCCGATCGTCGTAGCGATGCCCGGTCCGAGGTTCCGCGCCAACCTTGCAAGCGGCAAGACGTTATTCATGGAGAGCTGCGCCTCATGTCACGGCCCGGCGGGTAAGGGCGATGGACTGGACACGCCGCTCGATGAGTTGGGGCGACCGATCAAGGTGCGCGATTTGACCACCGACCCGATCCAAGGCGGATCGGACGTCTTTGAACTGTACAAACGGATTCGCTGCGGCATACCCGGCACGCCGATGCCCGCGCAGCCGGCCATGACCAACGAACAAATCTGGCAACTCATCTTTTACACCCGCAATCTCATGGGGCAACCACTGGCGGGGCTCGAACGGTAGCCGTTCACTTTCGGTAATCCCATCGATCAAAAGGAGATCACCAATGAACACATTCCAACGCATTACAACCTTCGGCCTCTTCAGCGTGCTACTTTTCGGAGCAGGACCGGTGAGCCCGAACGCTCCCGACAAGTACACGCCAATTGATGTCGCCTCCGGCGGAACGATCCGCGGCGTCGTGCGCTTCGACGGCGCCCGGCCTCAGTTGGAGCAGGTTGATATCGCAACAAAAGAAGATGTCTGTCACAGCGAGCCTGTCTATAGCGAAAAGCTCGTCGTCTCCAAGGAGATGCAAGTGCAGTGGGCGGTCGTGTCGCTTACGGACATCAAGACCGGCAAAGCGTTCCAAGAGCCCGAAGATCCGAAGGACCGGCCGACATTGGATCAGAACGGTTGCGTCTTTGATCCCCACGTCGTTCTCGTTGGGCATGGCAAGCCATTGAAATTGCTCAACAGTGACGGTGTTCTTCACAACGTCCACACCTGGCCGAAGAAGAACCGCTCAAAGAACATCGCCATGCCGGGGCCGGTCAAAGAGATGACCGTCAAGTTCCGGCGTCCGGAGCGGATTCGCGTGAGTTGCGATATCCACCGCTGGATGGAAGCGTGGATCGTCGTCACGGAGCATCCCTACTACGCCGTGAGCGATGTAGCGGGCGAGTTTGAACTCACCGACGTTCCGCCGGGCAACTACACACTTCGAGTGTGGCACGAAACGCTGGGCCAATCCGAGCAGGAAGTCGAGGTGAAGGCGAACGCTGAGGCATCGGTCGAGTTCGTTCTGAGCGAACGCGGCCAAAGCCCAGGAGCGAATTGATATGAACACAACACACACGTGCATCGCACTTGTTGGTCTGGCGTTGTGCAGCGGCGCAGCGCTGGGCCGGGGACAACCTCCAGGTGAAGGCTCGGTCTCCCGCGCTGAACATGAGGCCCTGAGGAGCGATCTGGAAACACTACGGGCTGAGATGGCGGCAATGCGCAAACCTCGACAAGCCGCCGAGGGCGCCTCACATCAAGACGCCACTCAAGAGCCGACCTGGCTCGAACTCGAACGAATGCGGCTTCGCCAGGACATGATCGAGCAAACGCTGCTCGAAGCCAAATATGGCGAATCCAATTTCCACTTCACGGGCTTTGCCTTTACGAGATTCACCAACGTAGAGGGTGCGGATTCTTCGTTCACAGCCGTCGTAGCGCCAATCATCCTGTGGGAGCTGAGCGATCGCCTGCTCTTTGAAACCGAGCTTGAGTTCGCCCTGGAAACCGAAGACGGCGAAGGTAAGACCGAGGTCGAGCTTGATTACGCTCACGCCTCCTACATCCTCAATGATTACGTCACCCTCGGAGCCGGCAAGTTTCTCACGCCGTTCGGCATCTTCGGCGAGCGCCTGCACCCGGCGTGGATCAACAAACTGCCGGACGCACCGCTGGCCTTCGGTCATCACGGCGGTCTTGTGCCCATGTCGAGTCTCGGCGCGTATGTTCGAGGCGGATTTCCGCTCGGTGACGCCAAGGGAAACTACGCCTTCTATCTTTCCAACGGACCGAGCCTGAATGTAGACGGCCACGGTGTGGGAACGCTCGATTTCGAGAACTTTGGCGACATCAACAACAACAAAGCGTTCGGCGGACGGGTTGGATTCCTGCCTTTTCCCGAAATTGAAATCGGATACTCATTCCAGTTCGCAGATGTAACGCCCAGTGGCTTCGATCAGCAGGCAGATGCGCTGCTCCAATCGATCGACGTTAGCTACGTCACTGAAAGCGATCTGTTGGGCGGACTCATCGACTTGCGATTCGAATGGGTGTTCTCGGATGTCGATGATGTTGCTTTCGCCGCTGAAGAGGGAGGACATGCGGACGAAGGCGGGCATGCGGAGGAAGAAGAAGAGGGGGACGAAGCGTTCATCACATTCAACAACGAGCGCAGCGGTGGGTATCTGCAATTGGCGTTTCGTCCGACGAAATCGGATATGGAGTTCCTCCGCAATCTGGAGTTCGTCGGCCGATACGGCTGGCTCGATTTGCCAAGCGGGGCGCCGGACGCTTTCGATCAGGAACGGTGGACAATCGGCGTGAACTACTGGCTGAACCCCAGCACCGTCTTGAAGATCGCCTATGAACATACTGAAATCGACGGCGGCGACGACTTTGATGCTATCAAGGCCATGTTCGCTATCGGGTTCTAATAAGGACAACGACGATGACTACGAAAACAAACTCGCACACGTCGATTCGGCTCCTGTTCGTAGTGGGTCTGAGTTGGGCGACCATTTTTGGATGCAAGACCGAACAGCAAATCGCCGATCGTCAACCCGACCCGGTCGCAATGACCCAGATCGGTGACGAGGCCTCCTTAGCTATCACAGGCGGCGCGAAGTTGTGGGCACAAAACTGCATTCGATGCCACAACATCCGAAACCCAGCCTCACTCAGCGATCGGCAGTGGGAAATTGTCCTCCATCACATGCGCGTGAGAGCGAATCTCACCGCGCAAGAGCATGAGTTGATTCTCGAATTCCTAAAGGCAGCAAACTGATGCAGACGCTCCTGTACCGTTCCGTGCGCTGGTTCGGTTCATCCGATGGTGATCGGAAACTGTCGCCAATGGTTATGGCGATTCCGATCGTCGCGGTCTTCGGCCTGAACCTCCTGATCCTGGCCTATGCCGTGCGAATCAGCTTGCCGGAAGCTGTCGATGCCTTGGCAACTTCACAGGGAGCCGGCAATACGGGACTTGTGACCCAGAACACCGCGGTGACTGCAACTGTTGCGAGTCCGGCGTCGGATAGCGCATCGGACGTCGGGAACACCGCGGCATTCGACATTGAGGACGACGAGTGGGATATGGAGCCGCTGCGTGTCGTCAATATCTTTGCGTTGCCAAGTGTTGAGGAAAGACGAGCACACTACCTCCGTCATTGTGCATCTTGCCACGGCCCCGAGGGTGGCGGAAACGGTCCTGCGGCGGACTATCTCCTGCCCCCGCCTCGCGATTTCGTAGGCAGTCCATTTCGCTATTCATCTCCCGGAGCAGAGCAGGAGCATGTGCTGGCGGATCTTCAACGCACGATCACCCAAGGCGTGCCGCGCAGCGCCATGCCCGGGTTCGGCGGGGTGTTGACCGAAAGTCAAATTGCAGGCCTCGCTGAGTATGTACACGCAATACGTCAACAGGGTGAGCAACTGGCGCTACCCGAGGAGGGCATTGGAGTCGGCGTGAGGCCTCCTATCACACCCGCACTCGTCGCACGCGGCAAAGAACTGTTCACCACGCTGGCCTGCAACACGTGCCATGGTGATTCGGGACGAGGCGATGGCATGAACGCCGAGGCGCTTGTCGATTTCCAAGGTCGTCCCGTACGACCGGCCGATTTCACCTCCGGTCTCTTCAAGACCGGTCAAACGCCGGAGGACTTGTGCAGAACGATCCTCTCCGGCGTCCCCGGCACGCCGATGGTCGCCTATGAGGCCGCCGTCACGCAAGACAATGACGATGACGAGGAGACCGTCAATACCCTGGATGCGTGGGCGTTGGTGAGCTACATCAGAAGCCTTCGATCCGCGCCTCAACCGCCCGGCCGAGCTTCCGGTGCACTGATTGAAGTTCACCGCGCTCCGGACGAGAGCATGATGACGAATCCTACGCATATCGCCTGGCTGGGTGTTTGCCCGACGCTGGTGGCCGTAAAGCCCTTGCGACATCGACCGGAAGAGACGACGTCGATTGCAGTGCGCGCCGTCCGTACCGCTGAGCAGATTGCGATTTGTTTAGAGTGGCAGGATGAGACGCTCGATCTGGCGCGCGGGAATGAGGTGTATCCCGACGCCGCGGCCGTGACCTTCGGATTGAGCGACGAGGTGCCACCGCTTCCGATCGGACTCGGCGTGGAAGATGATGGGTCGGGAGACCCGGTCAATATCTGGCACTGGTCAGCGGATCGACAATATGAGGTGACAACAGGACAGCCCAGCGCACCGGTGGCAGCAAGTGAGTCACAGGGCGACTGGTATCTGTTTGTGCCGGGATCAGGCGCAAAGATACCCGATGTTGAGCCGATCGATCAGCCTGACCGTGCGATAGCGAACCACGCCACGCTCGACGCTAATGCACATGGCCTTGGTCCAATCGCCATCCAACCGCCGTCATCACAACAAGCATCCACGACGGCAACCTGGTCAGGCGGCATGTGGCGGATCGTAATCGTTCGATCGCTGTCATCTGCGGATGAGCAAGACGCGCAGTTCACATCCGCCCGGCGCATTCCAGTTTCGTTCGCTCTCTACAACGGTTCCAAAGGAGATCACGCAGCCGTCAAGCTCGTCTCCGCCTGGCACTGGCTGGAGGTGATGCCGTAGGGGTCCAATACTCAACGCCACACATCAAGCCGCTTGCCGATGGTAGTAACTCAGCATTCCGTCGAGCCGTTCACGCCGAAGCACCGGTCCGGACAAGTCCCCACTTCCAATCCGGGAGCGATGAGCGCATTGTCGAGTCCCTGGTGATACCACGCCGTGTGATAGTGCTCGACGTACTCGCTGATCGCCATGCGCACCGGTTATGTGACATCTGCGCTGTTTCGCGACCGGATGTGCCCCTGAGCAGGGCCGCGCGGTCCGACCAGGGGGCCAGCCCCATGACCAAAGGTGTTTCGGAGAGGGGTTCGGTCAGATTCTGTCCCCCGCCACCGAACCGAAAAGGGCTTGGCGCCGCCGGCCTGGGCCGATATAGTAGATTAGTAGATATCTATATCTACATTTTAGGAGGGAACGGCGTAATACGCTCCCCGAGGGTTTCTTATCATGCTTTGGCAGCCGGCGCTTCCCGATCGCTACTACGCAATGTCCGATGAGGATTTGGCCCAAGCGATCGCCGCCCGTCGCGAACAACTCGGCGATATTTTGCTGATCCTGGGCCATCACTACCAGCAGGATGAGGTCATCCAGCACGCCGACCTGACCGGCGATAGCCTCAAGCTCAGCCGACTTGCCGCCGAAGAGGCATCCAAACGCGGCACGAAGTACATCGTCTTTTGCGGTGTGCATTTCATGGCCGAGACGGCCGACCTCCTCACTGACGACGCCGTTGCGGTCATCCTGCCGGACCTCTCCGCCGGCTGTCCGATGGCTGATATGGCTGAGTACGACGATGTCGTCGAGGCCTGGGAATCGATCCACGCGGTCCTGGGCAACGACTGGAATGGCCGGGTGATCCCCATCGCGTACGTGAACTCCAGCGCCGCGGTCAAGGCCTTCGTCGGCGAGCACGGCGGCGCGTGCTGCACCAGTAGCAACGCTACGGAGATCTTCGGGTGGGCCTTGGCCGGCGGTGAGCGGCCTGCGGGGAACAATGAACAGATCAAGGTGCTTTTTCTCCCTGATCAGCACCTGGGTCGGAACACCGCTTCGAGGTTCGGCCTGATCACCGAGGTGGACGGAGCTGCCGGTCGAGGTCCCTCGGACATAGCGGTGTGGGATCCCAGGTTGGAGGGCGGCGGAATCCGCGAGCAGCAAATTCGCAGCGCCACGATCCTGCTGTGGGCCGGCCATTGCACAGTTCACATGCGCTTCTGCCCCGAGCATGTTGATCAGGTCAGACGCGAATACGCCGAGACGGGTGGCATCACCGTGATCGTCCATCCCGAGTGCCGCAAGGAAGTGGTTGACCGGGCCGACGACGTCGGCTCCACGGAATACATCATCAGTCGGGTCGAGCAGGCTGAACCAGGCACCAACTGGGCGGTGGGGACCGAAGTGCACCTCATCAATAGACTGGCGAAGCGGGCAGCCAGGCGAGGCGTGAACGTCCGTTTGCTCGGCGATTGCCTTTGTCTCTGCGCCATGATGTACCGAATCAACCCGCAGCACCTCTTGTGGACGCTGGACAATCTGGCCCACCGCAAGGTCGTAAACCGCATTCAGGTGCCGCCCGAGGTGAAACATCATGCCAGGCTCGCTTTGGAACGGATGCTGTCCCATACTGGACAAACCCCGTCAGAACTGATCCTGGCAAGGTAGTCTACCGGTCTCCATCAGCTACAAAAAATCGCAGAGTCGGGCTTGTCCGCCAAAGAATTTGGATAGGCCGACCCTACTGTCGAACAATGGAAGGGCTATTTGATACTTACACGAACAAGTCGGCAATTCAAGTCGGCCCACGCTACTTCTCGCGCAAACTTCAACTGCAAGTGTCGCTGGTGACTACGGGGGCAGCGATCGCGCGTCTTGGACCCACGTGTTCGATCTGTGCAGCGCCGGGTGCGGGGATATCAAGTGGACGCTCCTACGCAATCGTCCGATTCGTTTCGCAAAAGGTGGGCGGCTCGTAGGTCCAGCCACGACGGAGGCGGCGGTCTTCGCGTTGCATCATGAATCGGAGGTACCGGCCTATGAGCGGCGCTGCCAGGCGCGATTTCAGGCCGAACTCGCGGTAAATGTCCCTCAGGATCCGCGAAATCTTCGCCGACAGGACCGGATCGCGGCGGAACCATCGCCTGGCCGCCCACAGCGCCCCGGCATGGTTGACCGGCAGGTCGCGGGCTTCCCAGGCAAACCGATCGCGAATCCGCTTCTGAGGGTGGCTCTTGTACCGCTGCCAGCCTTGCAGAATCGTGCGCGCCACCCGAATGATGCTGGGCCCGTTGACCTCAAAATCGCGGTGAAACGCCCTGAGGAGGAATTCGGTTTCCTGGCCGTTCTTGATGTGCGGGTGTCGGAAGTTGAACTTGCACTCGCCATGGGTATCGGCCTCGGGGCACTCGCTGGGATCCAAGAGCGTACCTCTGGCCTGATGCTCGGCATGCAGAGGCGTGCCGGGAATCGGCGTGTACAGGACAAACTGGTGGAAGTCGGTATCGTGGCTCACCGCATAATCGATGGCCGCATCGATGTTCTGCGGCGTGTGTTCTTCCAGCCCGATGATAGACGAGCCGAGCACGCGAATCCCATGGGACTGGAGCGTCCGCACCAGCGTGCGGGTATCGGCGCCCCTGAGCTTGACATAGTTAGCGTCTTTGCCTTCAAGCCCCACCCATGCCCACGAGATACCCAGACCAATAAGCTGCTCAATCGTATACGAGCACAACACATTCGCCGAGCTGAAGACGTACAGTGCCCAGGGCTTGTGGTGCTCGTCCATCAAATCCAACAGCCTCAGCGCCCGTTTTCGGTACAGCAGAAAATTCTCGTCCATGACAAAGAACGACCTGACCTGCATGGTCCTTTCGAGTTGACACATGACCTCGAAGAGCTCGTCGCCCGTCTCGTAGAAATGGACGAACTTGCCCTTGCCGCCGAACATCGCCGAGGTCGCACAGAAGTTGCACCCGAGGGGGCATCCCACGGAAGGAATCAGCGTCGCGGCAACATCGCCCGGCTTTGCCCGGAGGGTTAGGCCCATGGTGCGCATGCCGATGCCCGACAGAATCTGCGGATGACGGATCGGTTGGCTTTCGTCTTGGGAAAGGAACCGGCGCATCCAGCGCACGCCCTCACCGCGCACGATGTGGTCGGCGTCGATCCGCTCGTCCAGACCGGGCAGGTTCGCGACATGCCCGCCGACGACGATGGTGGCCTGGGGCAGATGCTCGCGGACCAGTTCACACATCTTCTGGACCTTCCCCACGTTGGGGATGATCGCGCCGATGCCGACGATGTCGTAGTGGTTCGTCGTGATCTGGTGGGTAAAGCGATCAAGGGTCGGAAAGTCCAGCAGGGTGCAGGGAGCGTCGATATTGGCTTGAATCAGCATAAGCCCCCAGGAGCGGTGGAACATCCGAAGGGAAAAAGCCCGCTGGACTCGGGTCACCTGGTTGTGGTAGAGCTCCATGGGATTGATCGCCCGGCTGCCGTATTCATCGTCCTGGGCATAGGGGCCGAACACGCTGGTGAGCAGCACCAGAGCCCGCGATCCCAGCCGGTGCACGGGGCGGGTGGGAAGAGTGATCCGCGTCGCTGTAGCGCTTGCCGCCATCGTGTGGTGACCGCTGTCTATCCTGCTAGGCCAGGCGTCTGTGTCGGGCGCCGGAGGGGGCGGTGGCTCCGAGCGCGTCGGGGCTTGTTTTGTGCGCAACCGGGGTTGTGACGAGCGGCTTGAACCGAGCTTGGAAGAATCGAAGGAACTTCGGCTCAAAGGTCATCTCCAATCCGGTGATCCAACGGCGGTGGTCGTAGACCTCGATCACGGACTCCGCCACAACGTCCATGTGCGCCTGGGTGTATACACGCCGGGGAATGGTCATTCGAACGAGTTCAAGCTCGGACCCGTAGTTTCGGCCGGACTTGGGATCACGACCGGCCGAGACAATGCCGCGCTCCATAGTTCGTACGCCGGAGTCAAGGTAAATCTCCGCGGCGAGAGCCTGGGCGGGAAAGACCTCCGGGGAAAGATGCCCCACGAATCGCTTGGCGTCGAGGAACACGCCGTGCGTTCCGATCGGCTTGACAATGGGGATCCCGGCTTGGTCGAGTTTTCGACCGAGATAGTACACCTGCCCGACGCGGGCCTTGATGTGTTCAAGATCGACGCATTCCCGGATACCGACGGCCATCGCCTCCATGTCGCGCCCCGCCAGCCCGCCATACGTGTGCAGTCCTTCGTAGACGACCACCATATTGCGAGCCTGCTCGGCGAACTCATCGTCGTTGGCGGCGAGGAACCCGCCGATATTGACGAGATTGTCCTTCTTGGAGCTCATCGTGCACAGGTCGGTAAGGTCGCAGATTTCCCGGACGATCTCGGCGATCGAGCGGTCGGCATACCCCGGCTCATTGTTGTGGATCATGTAGGCGTTTTCGACACAGCGGGTCGCATCATGGACGATGCGGATGCCGTGCTGACGCGCCAGGGCCGAGACCGCCTTGAGGTTCTGCAACGAGAGTGGCTGCCCGCCGCACATGTTGACGGCTGTTGCAATACAAATATAGGGGATGCGTTGAGCGCCAAAGTCGTCGATCACGGCCTGGAGCTTGTCCAGATCGACGTTGCCCTTGAACGGATGTTCGTTCTGCGGATCATTCGCTTCGTCGATAATGACATCGACGAACG
>JACZXL010000330.1 GCA_022571635.1 Planctomycetota bacterium | reverse complement strand
CAACCGGCTCCGATGCTTAGCGCTATTCGATCGTCTGCTTGAACTTCACACCGCGACGCGCCAATTCACGGAGAACGCTTGTCACCACATCCGGTTGGCGGGCGAGTCGTTCCGGGGGAATCACGCCTATTTGATTGATCTGGCCGCGGGCGATCATCCGCGCCACGATGGCGCATGGGAAGGCGGTGGTGCGCGACATGCTTGTTATTTGGGTGGGCTTGTCGTAGTAGTCAAGGAGGTCCCAGACGTGCCGCTGCGGCGCGCCATCCTTGACGCCCTCAACAATAACGCGCATCACCGTCAGATCCTCTTCCCCTTCAGCGTACGACCACTGCGGAATTACCAATTCGCTGGTCAGATCAAGTGGACGAATCTTGCAGTCCCCCACCGTGATCGGCTCTTTGCTGAAGAACCCCGCATCGCGAAACGCCTGCATGATCTGCACATGCCCCGGATAGCGCAGCGTTTTTTCAATCATCGACGGGACGTCCATCGTGTGGATGAGACTGCGAAGCCCGTCCGTATTGAACGCTTCAAGCGTCCCCACCCCCGGAAGGTCGATCGATTCCACTTCGCTGAGCGCCTCACGCACAACGATCTTGCCGTCTTCAACGAGCCGGGCTGGCCGGGTGTACTCTTCGATGACATCGTGCGGCGAGAATGCGGCCTTATAGAAGAACGGCGGCTGCGGATTGCGCGGCAAGCCGCCAACATAAATCTCGATGTTGTCGCATCGATCGAGCAGTGTCGCGCCATAGCCGGCCAGTAAATTGCTCATTCCGGGGGCAACACCGCAATCCACGACAGCGGTGACGCCACGATGCTTGGCTAATTCATCAAGCTCAAGCGCGTCCTCTGCCATGAAGCAGATATCACAGAAGTTCTTTCCCGCCTCGATCACGGCCCGAAGTGTTTGGAAGCCGATCGAACTCGCCGATGCGCCGAGGACAAGGTCGAAATCAGCGACGGTTTTCCGAACAATAGCTGGATCAGATAGATCAACTTGGATTGTTTCGACGCGACCTGCTGCACGTGATTGAGCGGCGCTCAGCGCTTCAGCGCGAACATCCGCGATGCTCACATCAAAATCGTCATCGTCCGCCAGATCGGCAGCGATGACCGATCCAACCATCCCTGCACCGAGTACGATCGCTCTGGCCAATGTTCGTCATCCTCCCCACACCTTCCCCACACGCTAGAGCGACGTTCGAATCGCCCACAGATCGGGGAACAGCGGACGAAACAGCGTCGTTCGCAGGTACTCGGCTCCCGCTGAGCCGCCGGTCCCTTGTTTCATGCCGATCGTTCGCTCGACCATCTTCACGTGACGATACCGCCACTCTTGCAATCCTTCATCGAAATCGACGAGCAGTTCGCACACCTGACGAACCATTGGATTCTTACGGTAGATCTCGATCAACACCGGCTGGAAGCTTGGCCACTCCTGCGGCAGCGTGGTGACGTCTCGCTGGAGCGCCTCGGCCGGAACGTCGTAGCCGTTGGCGGCCACAAATCGCAGGAACGCATCATAAATCGTCGGCTCATTGAGTCGTTGTTCGAGCCTTGAACGGGCATCGCTTCCGGACGCATGGAGTTCGATCTGCTGGCGCTGCTTGTTGCCGCAGAGAAACTCGAACTCACGGAACTGGACCGATTGGAAGCCGCTTCCCGCTTCGAGACGATCGCGGAACGAGCCAAACGAGACCGGCGTCATCGTTTCCAACACGTCGATCTGCGCGACAAGCGTCTTGAGAATCGTCAGAATCCGCTTCAGTGTCGCCGTCGCATCGGGGTGGTTATTCGACTCCAGGCATCGCTTGAGCCTGTCCAGTTCGTGAATCACGACCTTGAACCACAGCTCGTAGACCTGATGAATCACGATGAAGAGCGTCTCGTCGTGCTCCGGGCCATCCGAGAGTGGCTGCTGAAGCGTCAGCAGCTCATCGAGCTTGAGATACTTGGAATAGGTCATCGACACGTTGAGCCTCCACCGGACCGCCTCCGGGGCGCGGGGGCGCGACACTATCGGGGCAGCCAACCGCGGTCAAGCGCAACGTGCATCCCTATTCGTAGTCCGGCCACAAGATTTGCCGGCAGTTGGCCAGCGCCGCGGCGGCGAGCGTCGTGGCAATGAGAGGATCATCCTCCTTCACAAACGAATGGTGATTGGCCCAGCTTCCGTCCTTTCGCTGACGACGCAGGAGCTCTTTGGCAAGATCATCCGCCCAATTCACACTGCGCCCATTTTGACGAATCGTCGTGATCGTAAGCTGGCGGAATGCGTGCGAAACCGACCAACAGTAATAGTAATACGCGGCATCGCGATCCTGCTCGCGCATCGGCTCGAACACCCCCGGAACAGTCGTCGTCGAGAAGTGATCTTCCAACCATCGGCGAGCGGCCTCAACCCGAGGATGGTCCGGCTGAAGTCCGCAACGCAACAGCGCGCGAATCCCATCTGCGGTCGCGGTACCGTACGAGTGATAGCGCAATCGACCTTCGCGGTCAGTGCCCGCAATACCGGCTTTGTTCTGCATATCGTTGGTGGGCGTGAAGAAGAACCCGCCATCATCGAATTGCGAATCGACCGGACCGCCCATCTCATTGTAGTTCTGACAGCGTTTGACAAAAACGAGTGCGTTCTCGATGGACGGATCATCGACCCACACCCCAGCCAGTCGCAGCGCCCCGATCGCAAACAACGTGGACGAGAGGTCTGCATCGAAAGGTGGGCGTTCGGCTGCCGTTCCTTGTGGCTTGTGTGGCGGAAAGACGGAGTACCCCCATCCGCCGAAGGCAGAATCAACTCGATCCCATCCAAGCGGCTCAGTCAATTGATGTTCACGCAGGAACGAAAGCCATGCGTCACGTGCACCGACGAAACCTTCCATCGGCAGCCGACTCAAGGCGATCACTGAAAGCGATGCGGAATACACAGGAAAATCAGGCGCTCGACCTTGAAGTTCGATCGTACCGTCATCATTGACCCAACTGCGCAGGTACTCGGCGGCCCGTTGGACTGCCGCGAGCGCCTCGTCACTGCGTGGACCGAACATGAGTGTCTTCATCACAGGCGGCGTGAGCGTAATTCCATCGGTGAGCGTGCCATAGGTCTCCGATCGCCACGCTCCATCGGCGGACTGCTTAGAGAGTAGAAATCCAACGGCGGCGACATTCGCCTCGTCAATTCGCGCGCGAAGAT
>JACZXL010000329.1 GCA_022571635.1 Planctomycetota bacterium | reverse complement strand
AACACGGCGTCTCGAATCTTGCCGGTGTGGAGCTGGACCTGGATGCGATCGGCGTCCTTGACGACGTGATAGTTGGTGACGATGTGGCCTTCGTTGTCATAGATCCATCCGGAGCCGGACGAAGTGCTTCGCTGCTGGTTGCCCCAGCGGTCCTGCAAGACTTGCTCCGTGGAGATGTGGACGACGGACGGCTCCACGAAGGCGGCGATGTCGCGATATGCCTGGTTGAGCTCCTCGAGGATTCCATTGTTCTGCAAGCGCTCACTCGCCTGGATGATCCGAGCTTTGGAATGGGCGAAGGTCAGTTCCTGCACCGCAAACGGGCCGATGACAAGCACGGCCAAGGCGGTGGCCAGGACGATCAAGCTCGGACCGTAGCTGTGCAGCTTGCGCATGGTGTGGATTCCTCTCAAGAATACGCCCGAACGCCGACATTCACATTGGGCGGCTGAGGCGCGGTATTTCACCCAGCCCGGCCGGCGGCGGATGCCTATGGCCTCTGCTGGACGAACTTGTCGAGCTCTCCTTCGTTCATGGTGTACGGATGTTCGCCCAGCTCGGATGCTCGAACCATCTCGATCCATCGCTGGGCGGCGGCGATGATCTGGTCGCCCAGGGCGGTGATCGGCCGGGCGAACGACGGTTGCCAGTCGGTGAGTCCGAGAAGATCTTGCAGGACGACGATCTGGCCGTGACAGGACGGCCCGGCCCCGCAGCCGATGACCGGAACCGAGGTCTCTTGGACGATGCGCTGGGAAACCTCGTCGGGGCAGGCTTCGATCAAAAGCATGGTCGCCCCGGCCTTCTCCAGGGCGATGGCGTCGTCAACCAATGGACCCGCTTGAGCGGCGGTGCGCCCGACGGAGCGATACCCGCCTCGAACTTTCGATTGCTGAGGTCGGGAACCGATATGGCCGACCACGGGAATCCCTGCCCGAACCATCTTCTCAACGAGGGGGGCGAACGAGCGGTCGGCCTCGATCTTCACAAGATCGGCCAGGCCTTCGGTCATGAACCGCCCGGCGTTGTGAATGCCCTCAGCGTCGTCGGCCTGGTAGCTCAGAAACGGCATGTCGGCCATGACGAGCGAATTGGGTGCGCCTCGCTTGACCGCGGCGGTGATGGTGATGAGAAAATCCAACGGGGCATGGATCGTCCCCGGCAGGCCGAGGATGACCTCCGCCGCGGTGTCGCCGACCAGCAACAGCGGTACGCCGGCTCGCTCCAACCAGCGGGCGGTGGTCACGTCATAGCAGGTCAGACAGGCGAATTTCTCGCCACGCTGGGCGAACTTCGCGATGGTTCGGAGGGTCACCGGCTTGCGGGCGGGAGGCTCGGGGGCAGCCTTCTCGACCGGCTCAGCAACCTGGTGGGGCTTGGCCGATGGCGCCTGCGTCATAGCCATAGTGTATCGGTGCCGGCAAGATCAAGCCGTCCACGGCCGTAGATTCCCCCGTTTGCCGGCCAAACGACCCCGCCAGAGCCGATCGCCGCCTCGCCCGTGAACTCCCCGCTACGCTTGAGCCGAGATGTCGATGCTGACCGCCCGGCGATGCACGCCCGAACTCATGGACGATCCGAAGGTCGATCGGGCCGAATTGGAGGCGTCGCTGCGCTTCATCCGCACGGTGAATCGCCGCCTCGGCGGAGCGGCGGCCGTCCTGAAACATCTTCAGCGGTGGTCGGCGGACTGGCCGAGCCGGCAGACCATCCGGATCCTCGACCTCGGGACAGGCTCGGCGGATATCCCGCTGGCGATCTCGGACTGGGCCGCCGCATCACAACATCCGGTTCACATCACCGCCGTCGATCTGCACGAGACGACCCTGGCCGTCGCACGAGACCAGGTCGGCGAACGAGGCGATATCGAGCTCGTGCAGGCGGACGCGCGCCATTTGACGGACCTGTTCGAGCCGCGCGCGTTTGACTACGCCCATGCCGGAATGTTCCTGCACCATCTGGGCGACATCGAGGTGATGACGGTGCTGCGCATCATGGATCGATTGACCACGCGCGGGCTGATCTGGAACGATCTTGTGCGCGGACCGATCGAGAAGCTCGCGGTGCGAGTGTTGACGATCCGCGCCCCGGCGATGGTCAAGCACGATGCCGTGGTGAGCGTTGCGGCGGGCTTCACACGGCGCGAGGTACTGGACTTGGCCAAGCGCGTCGGACTTGAGACCCCGACCTACCATCGCCACCTCTTCGGCCGGTTCACGTTGGTGAGTGAGAAGGCGTAGATCGAAAGCGCGATGCGTTATATGAATCCCACGTGATTCTCGTGCGTTTATCGGGTGCCATGCTTCATTCCCGACGCGTCGGGATGAAGCATGCTTTGCCCTATCGGGTCAAAGCATGGCACCCGCCCACGGATCAATTGCAATGCGTATTAGCCGCCGGAAGCCGCTTCAATGATGAACGGGCGATCGTTCGGCGACGGGAGCTCTTCTGGCGCCAGACCGATTCTCGCTAACTGTTCCGGCGTGAGGATCTGGCGCAGGCGCCGCCGCGCCTTGGCGTTCAGCTCACTGCGGTCAAACTTGATCACTTCCAGTTTCTGCTGCCGCTGCATGTACTCCTGCATGTAGCCGGGATCGGTGAAGCTGCCGCCGCCGCTGGATTGAGAATGTATCTCGACCATCTGGTTGCATAGGTTCTCGTAAACCGGCTGGTACTCGACGCGGTGCAGTTCGATCGCGAGTCGCTGGTCGTCGGAGAGCTTGCGAAGCTTCATCGCCGCCTCGATGTACTTTTCGCCGGAGTTCGGTTCGTTGTAAACGCCGGGGAAGGCCTTACGCCGATAGGCGGCGCGGAACTTTCGAGCCGACCGGTCGTCAAGCGCGACCGTGATCTGTGCCAGCGTGTCGCGGTTGAGCTGGGTGATTTCTTTGTCAGCGTCCTCCACCGGCTTACGAACGTCCTGCAGCATCTGCTGGTATTCCATGCCGAAGGCAATGACGCCATCGGTGTCGCCTTCCCGCTGCCGGCGCATCATCTCAGCCATCGCCTCGGTCTGCCGGCGCTGCGCGGCTAGGCCGGACTCGTAGCGGGTACGAAACGCGCGTGTGAGTGTCTTCTCGTACTCCTTAAGAAGCGCATCGATGTCGTCAGTCTTGACCGCATCGATTTCGGAGTCGTCCACGAGGGCGGAAAGATCGACTGACGATTCATTGGATTCGGTGCCGGGAAAGCCGGGAAAGCCGAACGC
>JACZXL010000092.1 GCA_022571635.1 Planctomycetota bacterium | reverse complement strand
CCAGGCACCGCCGACTCAACGTCAACCGGCTTCGGGCCGAAGACATAGCGACTGTCGTAGATTGAGCAACCACCCAGCGCCGCAACCGCCCAACCCGCGACCAAGACCTTTCGCAGCCAATCCATCAGTCGGTAACGCCTTTCAAGAGGCCAAGACAGTTGCTTCTCATGGAATCGTTCTCAGCTCGAGCGGTCTGATCAAGTCCGGCGCTGCAACCTTCGCAACGGCCTGCGGCGAAGCGGCGTCCTTGGCCTCTCAGGACACCCACCCCATCCCCAGCAACCGTGGCCTCGCACCCAAAGCTGGCCCCAATGCGGGCGACGCGGTAGGACATCCCTACGGACACGGCCCCCATGCGCCCAGCAAGACGAGCAGATCCTTCACGCCAACGTCGCCGCTGTTGTCGAAGTCCGCGAGACAATCTCCCTTCTTCGGGCACGGCCCCCATGTCCCCAGCAAGAAGAGCAGATCCTTCACGCCAACGTCGCCGCTGCCGTCAAGATCCCACGGACAAACGCCGTCGAGGAACAGCACCCACACTGCGCCGCGTCTCGTGCCCCCGTCGTCATCCAAGTATGCCCCCACGGCTAGGTCGCCCACGCCGTCGCCATCGAGATCACCCAGCGAGGCCACCGAGGAGCCAAAGAGATCGACATTATCCAGGATGCCGGTGAAGTTGCCTTGGGTGTCGCTGATCTTCTGATGTGATTTGACCGTGCCGTCGGCGTTGAGGAAGAGCACCCAGACTGCGCCGCGGTTGCAGATCGGCGGGTCGTCCGTGCACCCGTCGTCATCGGCGTATGCCCCCACGGCCAGGTCGGGCACGCCGTCGCCGTCGAGATCGCCCAGCGAGGCCACCGAGACACCGAAATTATCGTTATCATCGAGGATGCCGGTGAAGCCGCCTTCCGTGTCGCTGATCTTCTGATGGGACTTGACCGTGCCGTCGGCGTTGAGGAACAGCACCCACACCGCGCCGCGGCCGCCGCCACCGTCGCCATCGGCGTATGCCCCCACGGCCAGGTCGCCCACGCCGTCGCCATCGAGATCGCCCAGCGTGGCCACCCGGTGCGAATTCTTCTGGTGTGGTAGGGAGAGTTATTGTACGGGTCTGCCCCGATTCAAAAAAACCCCCGGCAACTTCGCAATGCCGCCAGGGGTAGTGATTCTTCCTCCAGGAACCTTCGTCCTTGTCTTACTCCGGTATCACCGTCATGCGGGTGGCCTCAACGATGAAATCTGGGAGCGAGAACAGGAGCTCGGTGCCGGCGACGTTATAAATATCGATGGCACCCGTGCCAGTCATCGTGTCACCGTCAACATGTAAGGTCAAGCGTACCTGAAACCGGAAATCAGCTATACCGTTGAAATCTTCGTCCACCCAAGACTCGAATGTGACAGCGAAGTTTGGAGGATCATCTCCACGGATCCTCTCCCAAACCCCAATGCCCCCACTTTCTGTTGGGTTGTCGTTCACCGCCATCATGGTTTTGTCATGATGGAGCACCATGAGACCAAAAAAGTCTGGGAATTGACCACTCAGGTTCAGCCGCCAGGTACCCACGATGTTGGTCCCGGCTGATGCGGGCGGGGGCGGCGACGCCGCGACCGCGACTATAGCCACCACGCTGCCGACAACCGCAAACAAACTCAAACGCTTTTTCGTACTAAACATCATTTCATTCTCCTTTGGTAATAGGGTCGTTGCCCAGTTACGTGATTGACTTGATTTCCTTCGGCTCCATCCACTCATTTACGTCCCGGCACCACCCCGGCTCGGTGCGCTCACCTTCACTGCTACCCGTTCGCCAACCTTGTGATGCCGCTCCAGGTGTCGCCACCGCGAGCGTCGTTGACGTAGATGGTCTTGGCGTTGGGGGGCTCCGAGCCAGGGTGAGGAGGAAAGCCGGCACAACGCCAATGGCATGCTTGAGGTAGGTAGGGTTGGTGGACGGCATCGTTGGGTCTCCTTGGGGGTAGAGGCCACACGTCATGCTTGTCCGCCGTCCGTGGCCGCCCCCGGAGATAGGCACCCCCGTGCAGCCGAACGGGGCCAGTATACCACAGCATCGCGCTTGTCCAGAACTTTCCGCGACTTTCTAGAACGAAGATGGGACGCCGAGGCTTTCCCGAGCCGCTTGGGCCGCCAACCCCGCTTCTCGCCCTGGTAGCGTACTTTCTGGAGGGTGTCCTCCCGGTAGGACAGTGGTGTATCTTACTCCTAGGGATACGGCCCCCATGTTCTTGCCTGGTCGTTCTTGGCCTTTCCTGGAACACCCTTTCTGGAAGTGAACCAGACCGAGGCAAGAGTGTGGGGGTCCGCAACGGATGCGCTGAGAACGACGACCGAGCCACAGATCCTTGCCCTCTGTGCGGAGGATCCGCTCGTTTACCATTCGGCCGCTTTGAGCCGGGCACTAACTATGCGCTGGCGATTCGCCTGCCCTCGACCGTGACCTCCGCCATGAGGACGGGTGATGCGGCGAGCCGATCACGGGCGATCACTTGCCCTGTCTTGCGGTTGATGCGGCCGAACTCTAGCACTCCAGTCGGGCAGCTCTGCACACATGCGGAGCAGCGAACGCACTGGGCGAATAGCGTTCGCTCGCACTGGTCAACCGCTACCGCAACCATCGTTGCTGGTGCGACAATCAGCATCGGGCGTGGAGTCGGTGCCCTTCAGGAAGCCGTTGGCCGGCTCGGCGTTGCCGGAGCCGCTACTGCGACTCGATCCATTCGTTCACGCGGGTTTCGAGGACGGTCAGCGGCAGTGAGCCGGCGCCGAGCACGACGTCGTGGAACGCGCGGACGTCAAACCGCTCGCCGAGCGCAGCCTCCGCCTTCGTGCGCAGTTCCCGTATCTTCAGTTCGCCGATCTTGTACGCACACGCCTGGCCGGGCCAACCGATATAGCGATCGATTTCGTTTTCGATGTTCAGTTCACTCAGTGCGGTGTTGTGAAGCATGAACTGTATCGCACGATCGCGCGACCAGCCGAAGGCGTGCAGCCCGGGATCAACGACCAATCGGCACGCGCGCCACATCTCATACAACAATCGCCCGAAGTCGTTGTACGGATCGTCGTACATGCCCATCTCGATCCCGAGCCGTTCGGAATAAAGCGCCCAACCTTCGCCGAAGGCGATGAAGTACGCGTTCTTGCGAAACTCGGGCAAACCTTCAAGTTCGTGCGCCAGGGCAATCTGAAGGTGATGTCCGGGCACGGCTTCGTGCATCGCTAACGGAATCATTTCGTACTTGGGGCGTTGATCAAGCGCATAGGTATTGGCCATGAAGAACCCGGCCTCGGCGTTGCGTATATCACCGTGCTGGTAGTACGCGGTGGTTTGGGTTGCCGCCATGAAGTCGGGGATTTCCTTCACGCCGTAGGGAAGCCGGGGCAGCGTTGCGAAGAGTTTTGGCAGCCACCCGTCCACTTCCTTACAAATCGCGCGATAACCAATGAGCAACGCTTCTTCGGACGTGTGATAGAAGCGCGAATTCGTGCGTAGATAGTGAATGAAGGCGTCGAACAGTTCGTCGTCGTCAAGCGATCTCGCTTTCGCATTGCGTTCGAGGAAATCACTGCGGCGAATGACCTCGAGCATCTCGACCCGGATGCGCGCAACTTCGGAAAGTCCGATGTCGTGGATCTCCTGAGCGGTCAGATCGGTGGTAGTAAAGGTTCGCAGTTGATGGTTGTAGTAGTCAGCACCATCCGGCAGATCTGTTGCTGCGACCGTGTCCCGACAATTGGGAACGTATTGATCGGTGATGAACTCAGCGTACCGGCGAAGGGCGCGGCGCAGTGTCACCTTGGCGGCGTCGAATGATGCCCGCACCTCGGTTCGTTCCGATTCGCTCACATGAGCCGGGAAACGATTGAACGGCTCGTCGAGCGCATCAAGCGCTTCGCCTTCGACAATTGCCTCAACTTGCGCCGGGACGCCGGCCAGGGTGATCTTGGCGGGCGTACGGCCTTCGTCGAGCCCCAGCCGCATGAGGGTGATCGTGTTGTCAACGGCCTTGGGCATCTGCTCGAGGCGCTTGACGTAATTGCGGTAGTCCTGGGCAGTACTGAAACGAACGCGGTCCGCCATCTGCGGAATGTCTTGGTGAATCCCGGATCGGCTGCCAATGGGCATGAGGAAAGTGCGAAAGCGATGACCCTCGATGTTCCGCGTGAGCTGCAGCTCGAACAGGTCGTAGTTGAGCCGGTCGTCGGCGTTCAGCTCGTTGCGGTCGACGGTGTGGAGTTGATCGACAAACGCCTTGGTCTGTTGATGTCGGGATCGAATCGCTTGCAGGCTGGTGTCGGCGATCCGATCGGCGTTCGAGTAGTCGCCGCGGGCCATGGCCTGCGCGGGGAACTGCTCCATTTGCCATTGAAAACGGTCCTCAAAGAGCTGGTGGAGCCGGCGGGCGGCGGCGGGCTGCTCGTCTTGGGCGAGGGCCCCGGCGGTCAACCAAAGGACAACGATAATCGAGCTGAGGATGTACGTGCGCATGCCTTAGCGTACCATGCAGATCGTTGTGTGTTGCAAACTGGGCTTGGACAGCGCACCATAGAAGGACTGGCGCCCGAATCTGAGGAGGACAGGCTATGGCGGGTTCGAAGACTGTTACACGACGTCGATTCATTCAGACCACGGCCGCGGCGTCGGTCGTTTTGAGCAGCCCGGCCGCAAGCTGGGCCCGAGTGTTGGGGGCCAACGATCGCTTGAATATGGCGGTCATCGGCACCGGCGGCATGGGGAGGGGCCACACCAACGAATTGATGCGACGCCGAGATCGCGACAACCTCCTCGTAACGCGGGTGTGTGATGTCTATCGGCGTCGTCTGAACCGCGCCGTCGCGATCATCGAGGGCAGCGATGCCAGCGGCACCATGGAGTATCGCGACGTGCTGGACGATCGTGATGTCGATGCGGTCGTGATCGCCACGCCCGACCATTGGCACACGAAGATTGCGATCGAAGCGATGGAAGCCGGCAAGGACGTGTACTGCGAAAAGCCGTTGTCGTTGACGATCGAGCAGGCGATCGAGTGTCGTGACGCGGTCAAGCGGTACGGCCGAACATTGCAAGTGGGGCCGCAGGGAACGAGCGAAGATCGTTTCTGGAAAGCGCGCCGGGCGATCGAGGCCGGTCGCATCGGCGACGTAACGTGGAGTCAGGGAAGTTACTGCCGCAATTCGCGCGGCGGACAGTTCAATTGGCATATCGATCCTGACGCCGGGCCGAACAATCCATCCGACGCCGATGGCTACGTTTGGTGGGATCGCTGGCTGGGGCACGAATGGGGTCTTGCGGAAAACATTCCGTGGAACGCGGACCACTTTTTCCGGTTCCGTAAGTATTTCGCGTACAACGGCGGCGTGGCGACCGACTTGCTCTATCACCGACTCGCGCCGTTGCTGCTGGCGATCAGCGGACCCAACGGCGAATACCCCAGCCGGGTCGTGGCCTCCGGCGGCAAATATTTCGAAAAAGATGGTCGCGATATCCCCGACACCTTCATGATGATGGTGGATTACCCATCTGAGCACACCATCGTGCTGATCAGCGTCATGACCAACGACGTTGGAATCCCATACATAATCCGCGGGCGATACGGCACCATGGAGTTTGGCGGCTCACTGACGATCAAAGAGCAAGCCATGTGGTGGCCGGAGTTTCGCAAAGTCAATGCGGGGGAGTTTGCCCACCGCATGGTTCGCGACGACGACGGCAAGGAAATCCCGGACCCCAAACCCGGCCAGGCGTCGTTCGAGATTCACACTTCGCCGCGGCGCGATCACATGGGCAACTTCCTCGATGCGGTCCGTGACGATGCGCAGCCGCACTGCAACGTCGATCTCGGCTGTTCGACCATGGTCGCGATCAAGATGGGAGTCGAAGCCTATCGGCAGAACAAGACGCTCCTGTGGGACGCCGAGCGCGAGGTCGTGATCGCAGGGTGACCGACCCCCGCTGGCCAGGAACAAGAACGCCTGCCCACTGCCGCATACATTACATGCGTTATGCGACCCGATGAAATCCGTGCCCATCTTCGCCGAGAACCGTTTCGGCCGATTCGGATCTATATCTCCGACGGCTCATCCTACGACGTTCGCCACCCGGAGCTGATGTTTGTCAGCCGCGCTGAGGTGGTCATCGGCCTGGATGCAGGAGACGACGAACTCCCCGAGCGCTGCGTCTACTGCGATCCCCTGCACATCACCCGCATCCAACCGCTGGACGCTGCCGCGTCTCAAGCGTAGGTCACGCTAGAGCAGGTTTCACTTGAGTGAACGACCGGAGGGTGCCACGCATCCCGGCGCGCCGGGGTGCGTGTCGGAGAGTCCCTTGCCTTCGGCACCGACGACTCCCTTCGGTCGCTGTCGGTGGCACCCTTGATCGTACGGACGAGTGAAACTGCTCTAGCGGGCAGGTTCGAAACCTGCCCGACTCAATTCTCTGCCGGTAGAATCGGGGTGGACCGTTCGTCCTCCCGCTCCTCGCGGCAGGCACCTGGTCGCGGGCGGCCCGGGCATTTGATCTATCGACAAGGAATCGCAGATGTCCTTCGTCATCTGGATACTTCAATCGCTGCTGCTTCGAGCCACGGTCAACCCGCGAATCAGGTGAGGCGGCGCGAGGTGAGGTAGGACCGATAGGTACGGCTTTGGGGGAAGGTGTGTGGCCTGGTTCGGGCACAGGGCAGAAGTTGCGACCTTATCGGATTCGCGGATGTACCGGAAAGGCGCAGGGTAAGGCCGAATCCCCAAGAAGGCTTGCGCACGTGACGATATAAGCATGTCAACTAATTCACAGGCTTCTTGGCCGTCCCTTTTTCGGGTGCATCGAACGGACCCCCTTGCGTAACTCGGGTGTCCGCCGGTTGCAGGGGGCGAGCGAACGGGCCCGACCAATACTCGACTCATGCGAATTCAACACCATGTGTCACTGCTGCAGTTCGTGGCGATCGTCGGCGCCATCGCGCTGGCGGCGATGGTCGGGTTACTCATGTCGCTCATCGAGTCGTCCACTCAAAATCTCATGGCTACGACCGCGCAGCATGACCGCCTCGTTGATCTTCAGACCGAGGCGACGGATCTGAACAACGTGATCGCAACGCTCGACGCCGAGTCAGCGGCAAAAGCGATGTTGACGGTTGACCGATCGATCCAACGCTGGTTGGTGGATCTCATCGAGATGCGCCGGGCGTCCGACCACATCAGCGCGACGACCTTTGACAACGCCACGCAGCCGCTGCAGCGGATGATCCAAATCTTCCCGGACATCACCGGCGGTCGGAAGTCCGGGCCAGAATTCGCGGATGCGCTTGCCCAGCTCCAAACCGACTCGACACGGTACGCGCGCAACGTCGACAAACTTCAAGAGATCGCCGCGTCCGCCGTCAAAGCGACCGCCACGTCACTCACCCGACGTCGACGGATCGGCATGATGGCGATCGGCGTGCTGTGCCTGTTGTATCTGGCCATGATCGAGCACACACGGTATTGGACGACGCGACGACTGGTTCGTCCGGTCGAGCAGCTCGCCGACGCCGCCATTCAAGCCATGCGCGGAGAGGAATCGCTGCCGCAGTTGGAAGAATGCGGCACGCAAGAGCTCAACGCGTTGGCCCGGATGCTTTCGTCGTTTGTGGAGACGCTCAAGCAGAAGGTCCATGAGCGGACAGCCGAGCTGGAGCGCCAAAAGGTGACCCTGGAGCGTGAAGTCGCGGTTCGACGCCGCGCAGAAGAGCAGTTGCGACACGCGGCGTTTCATGATCGTCTCACAAGCCTGTGCAACCGCGACCTGCTGATGGACCGTTTGGATCGCTGCATCACCCGCGCGCGGCGAAATGCCGACTACAAGTTCGCGGTGCTCTTCCTCGACGTCGATCGATTCAAAGAGGTCAACGACAGTTTAGGCCACACGGTCGGCGACGAGCTATTGGTGGGGATTGCCAAGCGCATCCAGACCTGCCTCCGCGACACGGACACGCTCTCCCGGGTCGAGAGCAACACGATCTCCCGCATCGGCGGGGACGAGTTCGTGATCCTGCTGGACGGCATCAAGGCGCGCTCTGATGCCAGCCTCGTCGCCGAACGCCTGCAAAGCGAGCTGGCCGCACCGTTCAACCTCAGCGGCCACGAGGTATTCTCCAGCGCCAGCATCGGGATCGCGTTCAACGAGCTCGAGTATGACACACCCGACCACCTGCTCCGCGACGCCGACGCCGCCATGTATCACGCCAAGGCCTCCGGGAAAGCGCGGCACGAGGTCTTCAACAAGCGAATGCACGACCAAGCCATGGCCCGACTGCAACTCGACGCCGATCTGCGCCGAGCCGTCGAGAACGAAGAGCTCATCGTCCGGTATCAGCCGATCATCAACCTCCGCACCGGACGCATCGGCGGGTTCGAGGCGCTGGTGCGGTGGAATCACCCGCAACGGGGGTTGGTCTCGCCGTTGGAGTTCATCAGTCACGCGGAAGAAACCGGACTCGTCGTTCAACTCGGAAAGCGGGTTCTGGAGCAGGCGTGCAGCCAAATCCGCGCCTGGCAGGACGAGTTCGGACTTGACGCTTCTCTGGCCGTCAGCGTCAACGTCTCGAAGCGCCAGGTCGCGGAACCGGGCCTGGTCCAGACCGTGAAGGAAATCCTCCAGAACACCGGGGTCGACGGGCGGTGCCTCAAGCTGGAGATCACCGAAACCGTCATCATGGCCAACCCCGATTCCATCACCGAGGTGCTACACCAGCTTCGCGAGCTCGGCGTTGAGATTCACATGGACGATTTCGGGACCGGCTATTCGTCGCTCAGCTACCTGCACCGGTTCCCGATCGACGTGCTGAAGATCGACCGCGAGTTCATGAGCACGATGAACGCAAACAAGGATTATGCCAGTGTCGTTCACACCATCGTCGTGCTGGCGCACAACCTCAACATGGAAGTGATCGTCGAAGGTGTGGAGACGCGCGATCAGCTCTCGCAACTGATCGCCCTCGATTGCGATCATGCCCAAGGTTTCTACTTCGCCGAGGCGCTCGACCCCGACAAAGCAAAGGAGCTGCTGGTGTCGAGGCCGCATTGGATTCCAGCCTCGGCCGCGTAGCGCTGACGCCCCTAAAACGCTCAGCTTCGCCTGGGCCTCCAACAAACAGCAACACAGACGGCTCAGAACCCGCCGCCCCGCTGACAGCCCGGGCTGGGCTGACCTAGATCGGGATGCGATGGCGCCCAATCAATTCCCCCGCTTCTTGAAGGTCTATGATGATCCCGTTAGGAGACGAGCCGGCCGACTGCCCCACGACCTGCCACGAGAGGAGAAGCCATGAAACCCACCACGCTCTGCCCCTGCGGCAGCGGCAAATCGCAAATCCACTGCTGCGGCGACCATCCGAAGTCGAAGATCAACCTTCGCTCCGTCGTGACGTGGTCCTTCATCATCCTGCTCGGGTGCGGGATCGCCGCGATCACGTTCTCCCAGTCCCAGGACGACGCCTCCAGCCCCACCGCCGATCTAACCCCCGCGCCGAACCAACCGTTCAACAGCGGCGCTGCCTCGACAACATTCCCCTCCGGCATCAACCTCGGCACCACGCTGGCCGGACTCGGCTCGACCTCCGGCAGCAAAGTACCCGCACCGCCCAACATCACCAATCCCTCGCCTTGGCAATACGACGTTGCGACGGATCGGCACTACGACCCCAACCACGCGCATTGGCATGGCGGCCCGCCGCCAGCCGACCCTCAAACTACTCTGGTTGGAAACACAGCGACCACCGGCGGCCAAGTACCCGCGCCGCCAAACATCACGAATCCCTTGCCTTGGCAGTACGACGCCGTGACGGATCGGCACTACCACCCCAGCCACGCCCACTGGCATTCCGGCTCGCCGCCGACCAACCCTAGTACCTCCCCACTTGGATCCACTTCGACCTTCGGCAGTCAAGTACCCGCGCCGACCAACATCACCGATCCGTCACCTTGGCAGTATGACGCCGTGACAGATCGGCACTACAACCCCGACCACGCACATTGGCATGGCGGCCCACCGCCCAACTAATACGAATCCCAAATAATTCTCGTGCGTTTCGCGGGTGCCATGCTTCATTCCCGATGCCTCGGGATGAAGCATGCTTTGCCATATCGGGCCAAAGCATGGCACCCGCCTTTGGATCAATTGCGATTCGTATAATTTGTCACCTCGCCTCCCGACCCATTTCATCCCGCCTCGCCCATTACCACGGCAACCGCTCACCATTGTGAGTGAAGAACTCACCTGAATCGTCCGCCGTCAAACCGTCGATGACCTTGATCATTCCGGCGATCGACTCGGCCGGGGTCAATCTGGCGTTGGGCCCACCCATGTCCGTCTTCACCCAGCCCGGGCTCATCGTGATGCATCGGAATCCTTCATCGCGCAGCTCATTGGCAACACTTCGCGTAAACATGTTCAGCGCCGCTTTACTTTCTCGATACCCGTAGCCGATGCCGCGCGTATTCCGTGCGATGCTCCCCATCGCGCTCGTAATGTTGACGATGATCTTGCGGTCACCCTTTCGTAGGGCTGGCAACAGCGCCTGCGTCATGCGCATCGGTCCGATCGTGTTGACCTGGATGATGCGCTCAACCATGTCAAGATCAGCGTCCACAAGCGTCGTTGCCCGCCCGCCGATACCCGCATTGTTGATGAGGATGTCCAGCTGCATGTCGCCCAGACGCTCACAAAGGCCCGCCACACTCGCCGCGTCCGTGACGTCCAATTGCTCGACGCGCACGCCCAGCCCATTGAGTTCATCCGCAGCCTTGGGTTTGCGCGCGGTCGCAATCACCGTATATCCCGCTTCGTGATATTGGCGAGCGAACTCGAGCCCCAGCCCACGGTTCGCCCCGGTTATCAGCACCGTCGGCCCGGGTTGCGAGCCCGCTTCGTCCTGCGGCTGACCGAGTCCAAACGAGCAGAGCGCCCAAACGATCGTGATGACGAACATTCCTTGCCATGTAGTCTTCATTGTGTTCCTTTCTCAAGCATGTGACCCGGACACGATGATACCGCCCGGGCCGATCGGCGCGCGCAATCGCGACCGCCCATCCCTATATAGGATGGCTGCACTATTCGACCCACCGCCGCTTCGGACCCGCCACGCCCAACCCTCCTGGGTCAATCGGGCAGGGCGCATCGACCGCTCCGCCTGTGTGGAGCTGTGGGCCTCGGACATCTGGCCGTTTGCGAGATTTGCCACGATCGCCCATCCGTGCCATCACGGCGCGCGCAATCCTGACCTCGTTCATGGGTACCGCGAAGCCGAAAGTAAAATAAATCTGTCCGCTCGATTTCTGGCTCGGCGTCAAGCCAACCGCCGGCCACGCCACCTCCAGGGCGACCTGCGTACAACGAAATCAAACGCGATGAGGCCCAGCTTCTTACCCCCTCTCCCCCCGGGAGAGGGTAGGGGTGAGGGTCTTCTCTTACCCCCTCTCCCCCTGGGAGAGGGTAGGGGTGAGGGTCTTCAACGCAAACACATTCGCATTCACCGTCCGACGCCCGCGCCCAACCCCAACAAAGGCGCACCGCAAACCAAGTTCCTCGGCCTGTGGGAACACTGGTCCCAAGCCATCCGGATCGAACGTTGGCGACTACACGATCGCCTCGCTCAGCACTTCCTGATGTGCCCAAACTCTCCCTCCCTCTTATCCCCCTCTCCCCTTGGGAGAGGGGTTAGGGGTGAGGGTTCTTCCACTTCCTGTCTTCACAAAGTCCGCAAACTCTTCATGCCGTTATGTACGCACGACGAGGCCCGCGACGCCGATCTCGCCGAGGCATGGATCGACCGACTCGATGCGCGCTGCAGAATCACCCGCGCCCCGCTTCCCGCATCCCTCATGGCTCATCGCTCATCCCTTTTCGATCGCTACGGCTTGCTCTTCACCACCGGCCGGCGCCTCGTCTGCCGCAAATGCCTCGGCCTCCGATACGGCGAAGTGCGCGCCAACTAGCCGCTTGCGGCTTCGCGTTCCCTCACCCTCACGGGTACCGCCCAACCGCGCGCAACCCCTTCACATACGGCGACCGCGTCGAATGCCCCGGGTGCAGCGGCCAACCGTCGTAGGACTTCACGAACTTCCATTCCTGTTTCGGGCG
>JACZXL010000328.1 GCA_022571635.1 Planctomycetota bacterium | reverse complement strand
CTGACCATGGCTCTCCGCTGGACGTTGCCGCGGTTTCGATACGATCAGCTCATGCGGCTGGCGTGGGAGGGGATGATTCCGACGGCGTTGCTGGTGTTGCTGGTCACGAGCTTCGTCGTGTTCATGGGATGGCTGCCGATGATGTGGCTCGCCTCGCTGATCACCGTCTTTGTCATCTGGCTCGTACGGCCGCTGCTGCCGCAACAAGCGGATCCGAATCGCCGCCTTCCGCTGCTGGGCAGCCGATTCAGCCCCAAGACGCACGAGGCCCTGCTCAGCTCGCCCGTCGAGCCCAAAGGCGTCGATGCGGTCGCGACGGGTGACGATTGATACGAATCGCAGTTGATCCGCAGGCGGGTGCCATGCTTTGACCCGTTAGGGCAAAGCATGCTTCATCCCGACCCGTCGGGAATGAAGCATGGCGCCCGGTCAACGCCTGAGAATTACTTAGGATTCGTATAAGAACACCGACGACTCCGCTTCGCTCCGCTGTCGGTGGCGCCCCAAGCGACGCACCGCACCGGTGCCACGCACAGCGAGTCTTTCCCGGCGCGCCGGGATGCGTGCTTCGGCGCCTCTGCGTATGAGCTTTCCATTTCCATGATGCCTCGATGGAGGAACCCGACCAATCCCGATGGAATCGGGACGGCTTTACACTTCGTGCCACGATGCCATCTCAAATGAACAGGCGCCGATCGTGTCGGAGCTCCGACCGGCGCCTGTGGAATTCGCGTTGCGTTGTCGGGGGTTCCTGCCAAGGTCGTCCCAGCATACTTTAGGGAACAAACCCCCCCTCGCACAAGTCAATTCCAAAAACAGTTTGCAAATTGTAAACGAGCCGTCATCGACACCGGTGCGGCAAGCATCGGCGCGGCGGTTTGGCGCATCGCTTGCACTGCGTCGATTTGCGTTGCCGCGGACCTGCGCATCGGCGGGTTTGAGCGGGCGTGCTCAGGTGATCGCGCCCCCGCAACTGCTACCGCATCCAGCCGTGCAACCATAGCAATGGTCGCCAGTTGCGATCACGCGCTCCGCGAGATCATCGGCTGTTTGTTCCCAGATATAAGCCGCTTCCAGGCCCGGCGTACCCATGCCCAACGCTTGATTGAAATCGCAGTCGTAGAGGCGTCCTTGCGGGTCGATGCTGATCTGGTGCCGGCACATCAGGCCATCGATCGTGTCCGGATTGTAGTTGTCGATCAGCAGGCTCATATACGGCTCAAGCTGACCTTGGCGCTCCAACTGATGCCGCCAGCGCTTGATCGGCATGTTGGTGATCGTCCATAATTCGTTGAAGACCAACCCGAAACGCTGCTTCAGCTCGCGCTTGTATTCGACTTCCAGAACGTCCTGGGCCGGCGGAAGATGCGGTCCGACCGGGTTGTACACGAGGTTCAGCGGAAGCGACGGCTCGATCCCGTAGCCCACCCCGTTGAGCTTCAACAGGCCGGCGACCGAGTCGTCATACGCGCCGCGCCCCCGTTGCGTGTCGACGTTCTCCTGCGAGTAGCAAGGCATGGATGCAACGACCTCGACCTGGTTCGCGGCAAGAAACTGAGGAACCCACGAATACTCCTCGCCCGTCTTCTTGTCGACGTACTCAATGATCGTGGGGTTGCACCGGTCGATGACGTGCAGGCCGTGGGCGTGGAAGGTCTCGACCATCGGCCGGAAGTTCGCGTTCATCTCGGGGCTGCCGCCGGTGAAATCGACCGTCGTCAGCGACGGTTGAGTCAGCGTCCACTGCATCACCCTCTTCGCCGTTGCTTCGTCCATATTGTCCTGCGGCCGGGTGCGAGCCGGGGACGATTCGACGTGACAGTGGTTGCAGGCGAGGTTGCAGACGTAGCCGATGTTGATCTGCAACGTGGTGATCGTTCCCGCGGCGCGGAGCTCAGTCTCGAAGTGGGCCTTGAAATGGGTGCCGTTGAGAATGGGAAGTTGCAAAGTCGACACGATCGGGTTCCGCCCCGTTTAGCCGCGAGCCGCAGGCGAGCGCTTCTTGACGATCAACAAGATCAGCAACACCCGCCGCCTGCGTAATGCCAGGTGGACTCGGTGACGGTCAGGTCGTCCCGTCCCCGCGCCGCCAGCGCCTCGGCCGTCTTGTCGCACACACCCAGCGGAATGTCGCGCGGCATCACGTGGCCCCGGCCGTCGTCGAACGATTCGTCTGGGCCGGTATAGATAACGGTTCGACCGGTGAAGACGCACGCCCCATCGCTCGGCACCGGCACCTTGTACGCACAGACCTCCACGCTTTCCAACAGCAGGTCCTCGTCCAGTTCGTATCGCTTACGATCCAGCATCCGGTACGGTCTGCGTGATCGAACCTCGATACTGCCAAACCCTGCCTCAACCATCTTGGCGATGTAACGGTCGTAAGTCAGACAGCCGGAAATGCACTGTGCTCGCAGATTCGGGTCGTTCTGAAGGTGCTCGGGCATCAGCCGAGGCGTGATCGGGTCCGACATGGCTAGCCGTCCGCTGGGCGCAAGACAACGGTGCATCTCGCTGAGCGCTCGTTCCAGGTCGCCGCCGTTTTCCTCAGTCGTGAAAATGTTGAACAGGCAGTTCTGCGCCGCCAGGTCGATCGTCTCATTCTCGATGGGCAGTTCGAGAGCGTCGCCGTCACGAATGTCGACGAACGAAGGATCAAACCAATCGTTGGTCTTGGCAGCTTCATGGAGATTCCGCTTTGCGGCTTCGCGCATCTCGCTGACGGGATCGACCGCAATCACTCCGCCCGGTCGCCGCGCGAAATACGCCAGCTGCAATGCCTCCAGCCCACCGCCGATGCCGACGTACAGGACACGCTGCCCGTCCATCATGTCTTGCAAATGAACGGTGCTCCCGCAGCCGTAGTTCATCTCGTGCATGATCGGCGGGATATGAAGCCCGGGCAGGTACATCGGCTTTTGCGGCACACAACACAGCGATCGGGCCGGCTGCTGGGCCGCTTGGCGGTACACTTCCTGAACTGTTGAGTGGTAGTTCACGTCAGAGGCTCTTCGGCGAGTTTTCAATGACTATGGTAGTCGGACAACTCCGCAGGCAACGCTCTCTATTCCTCTTGGCTCTAAAAGCCCTGATGCGGAACATTGTCCAAACGCTCGGTGGACTCTGGGAGCTGGGTTGGCTGGCCGCAAAAACGCGGTTTCGGCTCCGCGGTCAGTATTGGCGTTGGCGGTGGGAAACAGCCTTCGGAAGCGATCCATCACCACCCCTTTCGCGTTGGGA
>JACZXL010000091.1 GCA_022571635.1 Planctomycetota bacterium | reverse complement strand
CAGCCCGTCTGTGGTAGACTGTTCTCGACCGGCTGCACGGGGGCACCTGGCTTTCAGGGGCGGCCAGGGATCTGCCGTTCGGCATCGCTGTGCGGCCTCATGCTGGAAGGAGACAAGACCGTGTCTGAACTCAAGACTTCGGTACGTCAAGGGCGCTTCGTTGCTGCGATCGCGGTCCTCGTCTTTGCGGCAACATCGAGCGCGACCATTTACAATGTTCCCGGCGACTTTCCAACGATCCAAGCAGCAATTGCGGCGGTCAAGGACGGCGATGAAGTCGTCGTTGCGCCGGGGACCTACAACGAGGCGATCGACTTCCTGGGCAAGGCGATCATCGTGCGCAGCTCCGACGGCCCTGACGTAACCACCATCGACGGGTCGGGACTGAATACGAGCGTTGTTTCGTGCGTCAACATGGAAGGCCCCGATACCATCCTACAGGGCTTCACCATCACCGGCGGCAACGCGGTCGAAGGCGGTGGAATACTGATCGAGTTCAGCGGGCCAACGATCAATGACTGCATCTTCGATAACAATAATGCGCAGCGCGGCGGCGGGGTGTTCCTCGTCGGAGGTACGCCTAGCGTAAACAGCAGCGCCTTCGTGAGCAACTCCGCCTCTTTGGGCGGCGGGGGTATCTATAGCAATGCGAGCAGCTGGACGCTCACGGACTGCACGCTCAACGGCAACACCAGTACTGGTAGTACCCGTGGCGGTGGAATATACAACTTCAACTTCAGCAACGCAATACTCGTGGGATGTACGTTCGAGGGAAACTCTGCTAACCGCGGCGGAGGGATTTACAACACGAGCTTTAGCGACGCCACTTTGACCGACTGCGCATTCCTCGCCAATTCTTCGGGCGTCGGAGGAGGAGGGCTGTACAACGATCAGAGCAGCGCTACGCTGACCGCCTGCACTTTCACGGCCAACCAAGCGGGTAGCACCTTAGGAGGAGGAGGGCTGTACAACAGTCAGAGCAGCGTTACGCTGACCGCCTGCACTTTCACGGCCAACCAAGCGACCGGTAACGGCGGCGGCATGGTCAACACCAGTTCCACCAACGCGATGCTCAGCGACTGCACGTTCAGTCAAAACACATCGAATGATCTGGGCGGTGCGATGTACAACATCAGCAGCAGCCCGACGCTGATTAGCTGTACGTTCAGTCAAAACACATCGGTTGATCACGGCGGCGCGATGTACAACGCCAGCAGCAGCCCGACGCTGACGAACTGCATATTCACCGGGAATATGACTACTGCCAGCAGCAGCGACGGCGGCGCGATGTACAACGTCAGCAGCAGCAGCCCGACGCTGATTAGCTGTACCTTCAGTCAAAACACATCGAATGATGACGGCGGCGCTATGTTCAATACCAACGGTAGCAGCCCGACGCTGATTAGCTGTACGTTCAGTCAAAACACATCGAATGATCAGGGGGGTGCGATATTCAACGGCGGCGGTAGCCCGACGCTGACGGAGTGCATATTTACGGGCAACATTGCCGACGTGAACGGCGGTGCAGTGTTCAACGACTTCGCCAACGTAGATATGGTTGGTTGCACATTTGCTGAAAACATTGCCGTGCTTGGCAGCAGCATGTTCAACAACTCCGTCGCAAATGCGACGGTCACCAACTGCATCTTCCGCAACAACATTACTGGCGTCAGTGGCGGCATCTTCAATGACTCAAGTTCTCCTGAAGTAACGAATTGCTTGTTCACCGGCAATACTGCTGCATCGTTCGGCGGCGGTATCTTCAACTTCGATAACAGCGATCCGGCGATTACGAACTGCACGTTCAGCAACAACAGCGCTTTCGACGGTGCCGCTATTCACAACTTCGCAAGTGTTGATAGCCCTACGATCGCCAACTGCATCATGTGGGGGAACACGGTGACCAACGGCCATCCGAGCATCGGCGGGAACGGGACGCCGACGGTCACGTACAGTGATGTCGAGGCTGGCTTCGACGGGACTGGAAATATCGAGGTCGATCCGCTCTTCGTCGATCCGGACAACGACGACTATCACATCTCGCCCACGTCACCCTGCATCGACGCCGCTGACAATACAGCCGTGCCGAAGGGTATCGTCGTAGATCTGGACGGTGAGGATCGCTTCGTAGACGATCCTGATACGCCGGATACGGGCAATGGTGCTCCGCCAATCGTGGATATGGGCGCGTACGAGTTCCACATAGATGAGACTCCGCCTTGCCCGGCGGATTTCGACAACAGCGGCGCCGTTGACGTGAAGGATCTTCTCTTCTTGCTGGGGGCATGGGGGCCGTGCCCGAAGCAGGGAGATTGTCCTGCCGACTTCGACAACAGCAGCGCCGTTGACGTGAAGGATCTGCTTATCTTGCTGGGCGCATGGGGACCGTGTCCTTGAAGAAGGCCCCGATGGAATCGGGATCTCCGCTACGCTGCGACATCAGGAAAAAGGCCCCGATGGAATCGGGATCTTCGACATCGAGAGGAGACGACCTGAATTCGTCTCACGAGTGCTACTTTAGGGCTGCTTGTATGCCACGCCATTGCGCATGACGAAGTTGACGTTCTGCAGCGCCTTGATGTCGGTCAACGGGTTCGTGTCCACGGCGATGATGTCAGCCACTTTGCCCGGTTCGATGGTGCCGATCTCATCCGACAGTCCAAGGAGCTCGGCGGCGTTGATGGTGGCGGCGATGATCGCCTGCATCTCGCCCATACCAGCTTCGACCATCAGGGCAAACTCCTCAGCGTTTCGCCCGTGCTCGCTCACGCCGGAGTCCGTGCCGAACGCGATCCGCACGCCGCCTCGGACCGCCTTGGCGAACGCGCCTTGGATCATCGGCCCGACGGCGCTGGCCTTCTCGGCCACCGCGGCGGGGTAGTACCCAACTTCCTTTGCATGTTCCGTAACCGTCTTACCCGCCAGAATGGTCGGCACCAGGAATGCGCCGGTGTCGTTGAACAATGAGATGGATTCATCATCGAGGAACGTTCCATGCTCGATCGAGTCCACGCCGGCCCGAAGCGCAGCGTTGATTCCCCTCGTGCCGTGGGCGTGAGCGGCGACCTTGCGGCCGAGCAAGTGAGCAGTTTCGATAATGGCTCGCAATTCGTCGTCGAAGAACTGCTGCTCAGTGCCCGCCGCGGTGGCGCTGAGCACGCCGCCCGTGGCCGTCAGCTTGATGACATCGGCGCCGCGCTTGACCTGAGCCCGTACCGCCTGTCGGCACGCGGCCGGTCCATCGGCAATCCCCTGCATCGGGCCCGGCGTGTCGAACAGATCGGCGCGATACCCCAGCGTCGAGTCGCTGTGTCCGCCGGTGGGACTGATCGATTCGCCGGCGACGAGGATTCTCGGCCCCACCACCATCCCCGCATTGATCGCATCGCGTAGGGCAAAGGCGGCGTCGCCGCTGGAGCCGACGTTGCGAATCGTGGTGAATCCCGCTTCCAATGTTCGCCGCGCATACACCACGCCGTTGATCGCCGAGTCCGCGTCCGTCTCTTGCACGCGCCGAAGGCGAATGTCGGCCGTGTACTCGCCGGTGATGTGCGTGTGGCAATCGATCAGGCCGGGCATAACGAACGAGTCACGAAGGTCGATCGTCCCGACCTTCGCCTCACCGGCTTCCGTCAGGGCGTCGGCTCCAATGAAGCCCGAGCGCACCTCGACGATCCGCCCGTTCTTCACGATGATCGACACGTTGCTGTGCGGGGCTTTCCCGGGCACGGCCAGCAGCATTCCGCAATGAATGATCGACCACTGGTCCTGCGAATCGTTGTCATCGACACCGCGACTCACTCCGGCCAGCGCGCCGACGGCGAGACAACAAGCAAGGACCTGACGTTGGAGGCGAGATTGGAACACGGTGGATCTCCTTTCTCATCAAGGCAAGAAACCAATATACAGTCGCGGCGACGCCAGGTCACTGCGCCTGAGACGAAAATGTGACGTCAAATCACTCACTCCCGCTCGATCGGCGGCAACCGCCGGGCCCGACGGTCGCGGTCGATGATGCTATGGACCGCCGCCGCCGCCCGATCCAGCAACTGGGCCAACGATTCGTCTCGACCGCGCGAGACCGCCCGGAGCAGCATGGCCGTAATCTTGTCCTCGAGATCCTGCTGATACGGCCCGACCGGGACGAACCCAGGCATCCGGCCCGAGGCAGGATCGACCGTGATCGCGTGTGCCAGCCAGCTCGTGCGATCATGCGCCGTACCTGCGGTCGGATCGGCGGCGGCAAACTCGGCTGAGCGAATCACCGACATTCGGGCAGGCGGGGCCACCCGCAGAGCCTTCCAATACCGCAAGGATTGCTCGCGGTTGGACATCCACCGGATCATTTCCCAAGCCAGCGGTTTGTTTTGACTATGTGCGCTGACGGCCCACAACACCGATCCGCTGACAATTGCAGATCGCCGATGCGACGGTAGGGGCGCGATGCCGAACTCAAGCTCAAAGAACGTTTGCTCGAGGAAGGGCGCCCGCCACGAGCCGTCCAGCAAAATCGCGGTTTGACCGGTGCCGAAGAGCTTATCCGGCCCCGTGGCGGAATCGGTGAGCTCTCCGGACCGCATCGACGCCCCATGTGGAAGCAGATCAACAATCAACTGCAATGCTTCGACGCCGGGCGGCGAGTTGATGAGCGTCGTCGTCTGCGCGTCGTCCCACAGTTCACCGCCCGCTTGGGCAAAGAACGTCATGAACGGCCACGCCCACAGCGTGAAATCCACACCGTACTGAACGATCCGTCCATGATCATCGCGCCTCGTCAGCTTGTCGGCGGCTTCGCGGAGGTCCTCCCACGACCAAGACGCACTTGGATAACCAAGTGGATCGTCGGGATGCTCCCGGTTATAGCGCTCGAAGATTGTTACGTTGTAATAGAGACCGAACTGCGCATTATCCGAAGGCAGCGCGTAGCGTTGGCCGTCGAGGAGCAGCGCCTCCCATATCGCAGGCGTGAAGTCGGCTTGATCCGCAGCGCTCAGTCCAATCTCGGGATCGTTGATGAACCGATCCAGCGGCGCCAACACGCCCTTGGTGACCAGTGCGTGGTAGTCGGTGATCGGCACTCGCATGACATCAGCGCCGCGCTTCAGCAGATGCCATGTGTAATACTTCGCGGTGACGTCCTCATAGCGACCATATTTGATCGAAACGCCGGGATGGAGCTGCTCGAAGTCGCGTGCATAGCCGTCCTCAAATAACCGATCCTCAAACGGCATCCCCCACACCGCCATCCAGAGGCGTCCCTCGGGCGTTTCGTCGCCGCCGAACCTGACGAAGCAGGCGGCGCTGGCGATAATGATGCCGAAGATGATCCCGTGGCTCCGTCGCATCGATCAGCCCTTCATGCCGGTTAGCGCAAGTCCCTGAACGAAGATCCGTTGGAAGATGATGAAGACGACGATGGTGGGAAGGGTGATGAGCGTCGCCGCGGCCATCTGCACCGGCCATGATTGCACGTATAACCCCGAGGACAATGCAGCCACCGACAACGGCAGCGTGAAGTTCTCCTGCGAGTCGATCACGATCAGCGGCCAGAAGAAATTGTTCCACGACGCCATGAACGTGAAGATCGCCAGCGCGCCGACGGCCGGCTTGATCGAAGGCAGCACGACGTGCCAGAACAACTCGAAGTTCGTAAGCCCATCGACTCTTCCCGCATCGAGCAGGCCGTCGGACACCGTGATGATGGATTGCCGCATGTAGAAGATCCCGAACGCGCTGGCGAGGAACGGCACGATCAGCGCGTGCAGATGATCAACGTATCCCAGCCAGCCGCACAATATATAGGCGAACAAAAAATACACTTGATACGGGAGCATCATCGTCAGCAACATCGCGATGAAAACGCTCCGTTTCGCCGTCATGCGCAGCTTGGCGAACGCGAATCCCGCCAGGGCATTGTGCAGCACCGAAAGAACGGTCACCACCACGGCCACGATCAGGCTGTTCAGATAGACGTCGCCGAGTTCGGCCAAACGCCACGCTTCGAGATAGTTCCCCCATTTCCAGTCGCTCACCGATCCGGCCGGGAGCAATGCAACCTGCTGAACGTCAATCGCTTCGGCGTCGGTTTTCAGCGACGTAGAGCACATCCAGGCAAACGGCACGAGCATCGTCGCGGCGAGGATATAAACAAAAGCGTGAACCGCAGCTCGAATCGGCCAGGCCGGTTTGGACCATGCGCTCATGAAGCCGCCTCCGCTGATCCGCGCAGCCAACGAAGTTGGGCGACAGTAATGACGGCGGTGATGATCAGGACAAGCACGCCGATCGTTGCTGCATATCCCAGGCGATTCGCCGCGAATTCTCGATACAGGTGCGTGTTGAGCACATCCGTCCAAGGCTGCTCGGCGCCGCCGGTCATCACCCACACTAGATCGAAGACTTGGAGCGACCAGATGGAGCTGGTAATGACGACGAACAGCGTCATGGGGCGGACCGCCGGCCAGGCGATGCGCCAGGTCGCCTGCCACGAACCTGCTCCGTCAACGCCGGCTGCATCGTAGAGCGATCGCGGCACACGACTCAATGCCGCCAAGTACAGCACGACACAAAAGCCGAGGTTCCTCCACACATGAACAAAGCACATCGTTCCCAGCGCCCAAGGGCTGTCGCCGAGCCATGGCACCGGCCAGTCGGCGAACATTCGATCCGCTGCGATTGATTCCAATCCCATATTGAGCAAACCGCTGTGTGGATCCAAAACCCATCGCCAAACGAACCCGATGGCTACGATCGAGATCACGAACGGCAGGAAGATGATCGTTCGCACCGTCGTCTTTCCTACGAACCATTCGGCCTTGAGCGCGACGGCTAAGACAAAAGCTAGGATCACGGTGATGGGGACGGTCGCAACCCCGAAGATGAGCGTGTTGCGAAACGAGTGAATAAGCTGGGGATCGTGTAGTATCGCAGCGCGGTAGTTCTCAATTCCGATGAAGTTCGGCCGGTTGCCGCCCGTCCATTCGAAAAAGCTCAGCGCGACGCCGGCGACCGTCGGCAGCGCCGTGAAGACCACAATTACGGCCAGCGGAAATGCAGCGAACGCCCAACCGCTGGTTGACGATCGCGCGCTCACGGATACCTCACAAGCAGTACGATTTTCTGGCTGGGCACTTCAGTCACGTCTCCAGAATACCACTTGGCTGAGGGTGGCGGCGATATCATCGAGCCATCGTCATGGTGAACACGCCGGCGAGCGCTTCGATTGATCTGTGTGGCCCGTGGGAGATATGTCCGCAGGCCAAAGAAGGTGAAGTCGCACCGGCCGCGGGGGACCCATGCTGGCGCCCGATCACGCTCCCGTGCGCGTGGCAGACGGTGCTTGGAACCGATTTTCACGGCGCGGCGTGGCTTCGGCGTACGATCGAGCTGCCTGGGTCCTGGCGCGACGACAATGCGACGGACCGCCTCTGGCTGTGCTTCGAGTCGGTGGCAACTGATCTGCGCGCCTGCGTCAACGGCAAAGAAGTGGGGCGGCACGTCGGCGATTACCTGCCGTTTCAATTTGACATCACCGCGGCTCTGGCCGGCGGCAGCGTGGTCGAGATACTGCTGTGCATCGACGAGATTGCAGCGCCGAAAGTTGCCCCCGGCGAGCTTCAGTCCGGCCACATCACCAAGGGGTTTCACGATGTCATCAGCATCCAGCATGGCGGCGTCTGGCAGCCGATGCGCCTGAGTCGGACCGCACGCCTTTGTGCAATCCCGAATGGCGTGGGCGTACACGCTGATCTATCGACGGGGAACGTTCGGATTGACGTTCAACTCGAGCCTCGCGGCGCAGCCGCCCCCGGAAGTATTCAAGTTGTACTGTTCGACGAGACTGGTCGGCGGATGGCCGAGGGATCAACCAACATTGCTGAGCATCAACTAATATGCTCTCTCTCACTTCAAGTGCCCGATCCGAGGCGATGGTCACCGAGCGAGCCGAATCTCTATACGGCCGAGGTGCGGCTGCTCGATGTCGATCAACTCAGCGAGATTTATGAGGTCCGCTTCGGTTTCCGCAGCATACAAGCGGTCGGCACACAGATACTACTGAACGATTCCCCGGTGTTTCTACGGGGCATTCTTCATTGGGGGCATGAACCAACACATATCGCCCCGACGCCGACGCCCGCTGAGGTCCGCCGGCAGTTCCAAACGCTCAAGGCGATGGGCTTCAATCTAGTCTGCCTGTGCATGTGGTACCCGCCGCGCTACTTCTATGAGATCGCAGACGAGATGGGGATGCTCGTTTGGCAAGAGCACCCTGTCTGGCAGTCGCCAATGGGGCCTGAACATCGAGATGAGTATGAACGTCTCTTCACTGCCTTCATGCGCCGTGATCGCAATCACCCCTCGGTCATCATCATCAGCGCGACATGTGAACATCCATGCTTCGATCCGGTGCTTGCGGACTGGTGGTGGCGGACGGCACGCCGCCGATTACCTGACCGGCTCCTTCAAGTACAGACAGCGAATTTTGCGCTCACTGATCCGGAACAGACCGATCTGCATGATGAACACACCTACGAAGATTCCAACCGTTGGGTAAGCTATCTCGACGATCTTCAGGCGCATCTTGCCACCCTGCCCCCGAAGCCGTTTGTGATGGGTTAAACGGTGCTCTTCACGTCGTGGCCGGACACTGAGGCGATCGCTAAACACATCGGCGAGGAACGACCGTGGTGGCTCCCCAAGTGGTTCGATCACCAGCGCCAACTCGAGTGACAGTGGGAACGGCGCTACGGCTCGGCCTTGGTGGATCGGTTCAAGCGTCAGGGTGATCGTTTCCATCTGCTGGGGCGTAAGTTCCAGATGGAACAGTTTCGCCGATTCACCAACCACGGCGGTCTGGTGATGAACCATCTGCGCGACGTTGGGCAATGCCAATGCGGGATGATGGATGATCTCGGTCGGTGGCGCTTTTCAGCCCCCCAGTGCCGCGAGTGGCTGGCTGACGTCGTCCTGCTGCTTCTCACGCCGCAGCATCGTCGAGGTCTCGCCCCGCCCGCAGACGGTACGCTTCACTGTGAACTGGCGATCTCGAACTTCTCTGAGCACATCGTATCGGGCGAGATCGAGTTGCGCATCGAGCCGAACGACGGACCACCCGTGGTCATGACGACCGACCCGATCAC
This sequence comes from Planctomycetota bacterium, assembly GCA_022571635.1. Lineage (GTDB taxonomy): Bacteria > Planctomycetota > Phycisphaerae > Phycisphaerales > SM1A02 > JADFNO01. The sequence goes on along the minus strand of JACZXL010000091.1, from coordinate 3,159 downwards.
CTGCACCTGTAGCGCGATAGTCAAGACGCCGATCGAGCTTCCAATGCCGACGGTCGATCGGCCGAGGCGCGTCCGCGTCACGGCAAGTATTGACGAAAACATTTCCAATCACTGGGATCTGTGGATATTTCCCGGCGTAATCGGTCCGGCGCCGGCGCATGTCGTGCGGCTTACCGGCTTGGCATATACGGCCGAAGAGTCCCCGCCGGACGAGGAAGAGCGCGCCTACAGCCGCGGCTTCGGTCTACCCGTGCGTAGCTGGGAATCCATCCTTCCTGATCCTTCGGCCTGCGCGCCTGATCTTCGGCCGTGGCATTGGCGCGATCCTCTGCCTGACGACACCGGCACGATCCTCACGCATCGACTCACGAACCGTATCGTCGACTTCCTCGACTCCGGCGGCCGAATCGTGTTGCTTGCCTCAAATGCTCGCGGCGGCCTCGGCACGCAGTACCAGTGGCTCTTCGGCGCCGTTCCCCTGATTATCGAGCAGGGGCCGTTGGCCGAGGGCGATAGTGAGTGGATCGTCGATCTGCTCGGCTACGATCTGACGCACCGTTATGCGCGGGTGATTCCCGTCGATGACCTTGGCATCACCGAGAAGGTCGATCCACTGATCCGGCTGGCTTACACGCACAATCAACGCCATCGCGTCACGCTCTTCGACCAACTGTTCATGACCCGCGTGGGCCGAAGCCTGCTCATCGTCAGCAGTCTGGATCACCGCGACCCGCCCGGCCGGTGGCTGCTCGATCGCATGCTGAAGTTTGCAATGAGCGCTGCGGCAGCGGCCTCGTCCGACCTCGATCCGGAACTCGTCCGGACTTGGGCCATCGAGTGACGCACATCTAGCGAGGACGGCGGGAATCCGCTTGATACCAGTACGCGACCGAGGCGATGTCGTCGGCGAGGGGGAGGTAGGTCCCATCGTCCTGCCAGCCAAGGGCCTGGATCGTGACGCGCAGGTCCTTGGTGAAGCGGATCGGATCGGGGATGTGCCAGCGATACAGCGCGTGCTGCAGCGTTTCCCGTCCGTCATCTTTGCGGAGCTTGCTCGCCGCCTGAGGGTGCCCGAGAAACGGGCCGGTGTAGGGGACCGGGGTCGGATCATCGGGATCAGCTCCCGCGAAACCCCACGCCCCGCCGAAATAGTCTTCCGTTCCTGTTCCACAGATCGTCGGCGCATCCGGGGGGTCGCCGTCGATGAAGAATTTTACCTCGCCTTCGCCCCACCATCCCGGATCATGCTGCGTCCAGACGAGATAGGTTCCGACGTAATGTCCTTGTCCGCTCACGCCATCGAGAATCACATGCTGCGGATCCGCTCGGTCCGTTTGGGCGCAGCGATATGACGCGTGAAGGTAGCCGACATCGTTCGGTACATTCCCGATCGCATACGTGATCTGAAAGAAGAACTCGGGAATCGTCTGCGGCCCGTCATTGGTGATCTCGATGCGTACGCGCTTGCGAAACGGCATCGGCCAGTAGCAATTCATACCGCCGCGCGGATTCACGGCCACAGGGATCGAGCTGATCTGCGCCAGACCATCCAACCCATTGGCGAAGAAGCTTCCCAGCGGCGCAAGAATTGACGGGTGATCCTGATCGTCATAGAACGCGCGTATGGTTATTGATTGGGCGAAGCGAACATCGACAGTGCACCAGATGTGCTGGATCGTGCCGGGTCCGGCGATATCCGCCAGCGTGACCGACTGGCCCGGTTGGATGTTCTTCAGGCAGGGCCGAACCTTCCAGCCCTTGCCGAGCGTTCGCGCCGCGTCAGTGCAGTGTTCGTCATCGCCGGGCGAGGCCTGTGCCCCGCCGGACTTCTCGCCGGTGGGGTTCTCGGCTGAGATCGATCGCGTCTGGGCATCGGTGAGCTGGGCGAGGCTCATCAGTGGATTGAGAAGGTTCTTCATCGTTGCTCCGGGCAATGGGAATCGCAATGGTCCGCCAGTAGACTGCCCGCTGCAAGTGATCGACAGTCGATTGGCGGGGGGAAGCGAAAATTCACAGCTTTCTCGCTATCCTGGGCGGCGACGGGGGCAGCATACGGCGTAGATACATGGCTGAAGTCCGCCTGGAATCAATCACCAAGGTCTATCCCGGCAAGGTCGTTGCCGTCGATGATCTGTCGCTCCATATCCGCGACGGGGAGCTGCTGGTTCTCGTTGGTCCGTCCGGCTGCGGCAAGACGACGACCCTGCGCATGATCGCCGGGCTCGAAGAACTCAGCTCCGGCACGATCCGTATCGGTGACCGCGTGGTGAACACGCTGCACCCGAAAGACCGCGACGTGGCCATGGTCTTTCAGGACTACGCGCTCTACCCGCATATGACCGTGTACAAGAACATGGCGTTCGGCCTGAAGATGCGCAAAGTCCCTCGAACCGAGATCGACCGAATCGTGCGCGACACTGCGGCCATGCTGGGCCTGTCGGATCTCTTGGACCGCAAACCGGCGGCGCTCTCCGGCGGGCAGCAGCAGCGCGTCGCCGTGGGACGCGCGATCGTGCGCAACCCCAAGTGCTATTTGTTCGACGAACCGCTGAGCAACCTTGATGCGAGGCTGCGCCTGCAAATGCGGGCCGAGCTCAAGGCGTTGCACCTTCGACTGAAGACGACCACGATCTACGTCACCCACGATCAGGAAGAGGCGATGACGCTGGGCGATCGCGTGGTGGTCATGTCCCAAGGTCAGGTGCAGCAGATCGGCGAGCCGCTGGAGATATATCATCGACCGGTGAACCGCTTCGTGGCCGGGTTCGTGGGCACGCCGCCGATGAACTTCCTGGACGGTCGCCTCGAGCGCCGAGACGGACGGCTTTGTTTCGGCACCGCCGCCGGCCTGTGCCTGCCGCTGGCGCCGAAGACGGCCGAGGCCGCAGCGTCCCACCTGGACCGGAAGGTCGTAGCCGGCATTCGACCGGAGGCGATGCGCATCGACACCGCGGACGGATCATCCGAGGTCGCATCGATTCACCTGAAAGTCGTCATCACTGAGCCGTTGGGTGATCGGATCGACGTGTATGGCCGAACGGACGACGGCGCCGATCTCATCGTCCGTCTCTCGAACCAGCACGATCTGGCGCCGGGGATGGATGTTGCGGTCCAGGTCGATCCGAGTTGCGTGCATCTGTTCGAGCCGGGCGAATACGG
>JACZXL010000090.1 GCA_022571635.1 Planctomycetota bacterium | reverse complement strand
ACAAGCATCGCTTCCATCAATCGACCAACGTCTTCGTTAGGCAATTCGCCGCGCAAAATCAGATACACCGCTTGACCTATCGAAATGTTGCCCATCAGCTCGGCGATGTCATACCCGCGCACTCGAACGCGGTTGGGTGCAACTTCGGTAATGGCGGTTTTCCAAGCAGGATCAGCGGATGATTCAGTCATGGTTGGGTTGCACTAGAGATTCAGGAACCGGCCGGTTGATACTTCGTCAGTACATCGAGCGTGGTTTGCGGTAGATCACCGAAGGAGTCGACAACAGTCGCACCGGCTTCACGGAGCGCACTGACTTTCGCTGCGTGCGTGCCTCGGCCGTGCTCGATGATGGCACCGGCATGGCTGAAGCGCGTGCCTTCCTTGGCCGCAGCGCCTCCAATATAGGCGATGATCGGCTTGGTGACGCCCCCGCCCCCGGATGCGACGAGTTGGGCGAGTCGCTCCTCCTGCGAGCCGCCAATTTCTCCAAAAACCACGATGGCATCGGTCGCTTGATCCTGCTGGAACATTTCAGCGACATCGGGAATCGCAAGCCCGATCACCGAATCGCCGCCGACGTGAACCAGCGTACTGATTCCGATACCAGCTCGGCTGAGGTAGTAGCCGCAGGAGCTGGTCATGCCGCCGCTGCGGGAGATCACGCCGACGGTTCGGTGGGCGATAGGTTCGTTGAACCACTGTCGTGCCGCGTCCGCTCGACCGCCGATCATCCCCAGCACCGCCTTGCCGGGGCTCAGCACGCCGAGGGTGTTGGGACCGATGAACGATGCGCCGTGGTCCTTCGCCACCGCCGCGATTTCCATCGCATCCCACAAAGGCACCCGATCCGGCACCAACACCAGCAAATTGATCCCCGCTTGAATCGCTTCGATCGCTGCGCCCTTGACAAGGGGGGCGGGCACGAAAACGACTGAGATATCGATCTGGCCAACGTCCGCAATCGCATCAGAGACAGCGTCGAATACTGGTACGTCTTCAACAGATTGGCCACCCTTTCCGGGGGTGCAGCCGGCGACGACGTTCGTGCCGAACTCGCGCATGAGCTTGGTTCGCGCGCGACCCTCGCGGCCGGTGATGCCCTGCACGAGTACGCGTTTGGTTTGGTCGATGATGATGGACATTGGAAGGAGTTAGGGGTCAGGATCTAGGGATCAGGTATCAATTCCAGCTATTGGCAGGTCGACGAAGACAACCGGCTGTCCTGCGCGGCGACATTCGATTTCTAACGCGATCAGTTCGGAATCCTTGTTCTGTATTTCGTCGGCTGAAACCGCCAGTTCAGGTTTGCCATTCGCATCGTTGAGCAGGCCGGAGCTGTGCTCGACGACGAGGGCCGTTGTTTGGGGGTCGCAGCCGTTGTGATCGATCCAGACTGTTCCGCCGGAAATCGAAAACGAATAGGTCTTTCCAACGTAGTCAGGCACACAACGCAGATGTGGTGACCATGTACGGCCACCCGCATCATCAACGAGTTCGGCGAAGCGCTGTGCGATCGACGCCGGCGTGTCATCTTTTTTGTAGCCCTCGACCTGGCCGGGCAGTTCGGCACACGCCGCCGCCAGAATCTCGACCGCTCGATCTTCACTGTTGCCGCCGAGGCGTATCACGGCCGGGATGGATAGCTTCAGCTCCCAAAACGCTTTAGCCAAGCCATAGGCGGAGTGGAATTGCTCCTGGCTGGCCACACCGCTTCCCGAGCCGAAGTAACCGACGAGGTTGGGCTGGGCGAGGATGATGCGGGCAGCGCGATAGACCTTCGCCGCTGAGGGATTGCCCGACGTATCGCAGAAGTTGGCCAAGGTGAAGCCGACACTGGTGACGGCGTCCATGGACATCATCGACCCCCCGCCGCCGGCCCCGTGGAATCCGATCAGCCCGCGCGATGATTCGGCATCGTCGGTGGGCAACTGCGCGAAGTAAAACGTGCCGCGATGATCCGCCTGTTCAATGTCATAGGCGATGCGCTCGAGCTCGGTCGCAGGGTGATCCAGCTCGCGCGCAATCTCGATTCCCAACTCCGGATGCCGGAAGACCGCGTAGTCGTCGATCGTCATTCGACAATCTACCGCGACGACACGATCCTCTTTCGTCGTGACCAGCGGATTCACCTCCAGCGAACGCGCTTCGGTCTCTCGCGCGAGATCGACGATCGTTTCAATGGCCTCGACGAGATCATCATGGAGACCAGCGTCGATCGGCGATTCACCGAGAACATCACGAATAGCGCTGGCGTCAACACCGGTGCGGACGTCGATCGGCAACCGATGCACCGAGTCGGCGCGATCCTCGATTCCCGATCCGCCCTGGGCATCGAGCAGCAGGACGGGCGCTTGGGCGGCGTCGTCTATTGCGACCGAGACAAACAATTCGTGCTTGATCTCGATCGCCCGTTCCACGAGCACTTCGCGCACGGGAAAGTTGCCGAACCTCATATCGAGCAATTGGGCGGCCTTGTCGTGGGCCTCGTCCGGCGTGTCGGCGAACTGGATACCACCTTTTGCGGCCCGACCGGTGATCCACGCCTGCACCTTGAGCACGACCCGCCCGCCCAGTTGATCGGCCACGTCGCGGGCCTCGTCAGCAGTCGAGACGGCTTGCCCCGGGGGGGCCGGGAGACCGCGCTCACGCAGCAGCGCCTTGGCTTGATATTCGTGCAGCCTAGCCACGGCCCGCACCCCTGCGAATCACCGGCCCTGGCCTGAGCGGGCGACGAATTACGCGCAGTCGTGGGCCGGTCATTGGTTGGACGAAGCGGTGCTGGGGGCGGCTTCGCCTTCTTGCTCATGATGGAGGAACGACGCAGCCCAGCCGAGCCCCATCGCCACGCCGATCAGTGAACCGACGGCGTAATCGATCGGTAAGGGAAGGCTGACCGCGGGCAGCGTCGAGGCGACATACGCCGCCGCCATTCCATCGGCGGTTGAGACTTGGATCACGACTGCGCCGATGACGTGGCCCACAGCGCCCGCCAGACATGCTGTGGCGAAGATCAGCCGCGGCTGCGTCTGGGGCGAGAGCAGTCTGGCGAGCATCCCCGCGACCAGGCCGCCCAGGACCGTCGCCGCGAGCGTCTGTCCTCTCAGCTCCGATCGTGCCATCAGCCACACGACCGGCAGCATCACGATCCCGGCGGCGGCGCCGCCCAGCGACCATCGACTCGACGAAGGGTCTTTTTCTTCGTCGGCCGCGAAGTCGCCCAGCGGTCCGGCGATCCAGAACACGACCAGGGTGCTTCCCAGCACCGCGCACGCCCACAGCACTGTTTCCAACGCGAGCAAGGGCAGCGAGCCGTCGGCGAAGGCAAGATCCTGGATCGACCCAAACCGAAGGGCCAGCATCCCCAACCCGAACCCGATCACGAACAACCCCACCACCGCGTTGGTGAGCCGGCCGACCACCGCGCCCACAATCGTGGCTGCGGCGAGACCAGCCAGCAACGTCAGGCAAGCCGCGATCGGCGATTGTGCTTGCAGAAGCGTTGGCCCAATGACTCCCCGCGACGAGAACATGTAGGGAATGACGAGCACACAGGCCGCCGCCGCGATTACCACCCCTCCCCAAACCACGATATACCGTTTCCAGCCGGTCATTGAGCCATTGGTACCCGCAAGGGCCCCGGATCGCAAACGGTCCGTCGTCGCCGGTCGCGGTCGCCGCATGCCTCCGGCGGGGAGAATATGGGGCGCATCCCCGGCCGATCGGGCGGGAGCTATTCTAATAGCCATGCCAAGCGAACCACTCGAGCTCGACGGCCAGGCGTTGGCGTTGGATGACGTCTCGTCGGTGGCGCGGACCGGTCGAGCGGTTCAGCTCGGCGCCGGCGCACAGACCGCGATGCAGGCGGCGCGGCAACTCCTGGAGCGCCGCGCCGAGGAGGCCGAGGCGATCTACGGCGTCAATACGGGCTTCGGCTCATTGGCGAGCGTTCGCATCGAGCCGGACGCAATCCGCGAAGTCCAGCGAAATTTGATCCGCTCACACGCGGCAGGTGTCGGCGATCCGCTGTCGGACGACGTGGTGCGCGCGATGCTGGTGATTCTGGCGGCGAGTCTTTGCCGCGGTCGATCGGGTGTGCGCATCGAGGTCGTGACACGCATCATCGATTTGCTGAATGCCGGCATTACCCCTGTCGTTCCGTCGCGCGGCTCGGTCGGCGCTTCCGGCGACCTGGCGCCGCTGGCGCACGCAGCCCTCGTGTTAATCGGCGAAGGGGAGGCGCGCGTGAACGATCGGCAATGCTCCGGCGCCGCAGCGCTGAAGGCCGCAGGCCTCGAACCGATCACCTTGGACGCCAAGGAAGGTCTTGCCCTGATCAACGGCACGCACCTGATGTCCGCCATCGGATCGCTTGTGTTGTGCGACGTGCAGTCGTTGAGCAACGCGTCGATCGCGGCTGCGGCGATGGGGATCGACGCCTGCCGGGCGACGGACGCGACGCTCGATGAACGTCTGCACGCCGCCCGCGGGCAGCCGGGTCAGGTGCGCGTGGCTGAGCAACTTCGTCGGCATCTGGTTGGTTCGCAAATTATCGAAGCGCACAAGATCGACGATCCTCGCGTTCAGGATCCATACTGTCTGCGGGCTGCGCCGCAGGTCATGGGTGCAGCCTTTGACACGATCGACTTTGTTCGCGATGTCTTCGAGAAGGAACTCGGGGCCGTGACCGACAACCCGCTGGTGTTTGCGGATGATGGCGACATCGTGCCCGGCGGAAACTTCCACGGTATGCCGTTGGCCATCGCACTGGATACGCTCACCATCGCGCTGTGTCACGTCGCCGGGATCGCCGAGCGGCGTATCAACTGGCTGCTGACCGCTTCCGATAGCGAGAACCCCGTCCATATCTACCTCAGTCCTCAGCCGGGGCTTCATAGCGGATTGATGATCACCCAGTACACCGCGGCCGCGTGCTGCAACGAACTGCAAACGCTCGCGGCGCCGGCAAGTGTGGCCAACATTCCCACTTCGGCCGGGATTGAAGATTACAACTCCTTTGGCGTGACCTCCGCGCACCAAGCTCGGGCGGCCGTTGATCTTGCCATCAACGTCGTGGCGATCGAATTGCTGGTCATGGCCGAAGCGCTTGAATATCAACGACCGCTAAGAAGTGGTGAAGGCGTGGAGCGAACACACGAGCGGGTCAGATCAGTGGCGCCGAGGTTGACGGCCGACCGCCCCCCCGCCCCGGATATCGCCGCGATAGCCAAGTTGATTCGTGACGGCGCATTCGGCCTAACAGATGCATGATCAAGATTCTTGAGTCACTTCGCCGTGATGGCTTTGCCATTGTGCCAAAGATGTTGGACGAACCGGTGGTTCAAGGCCTTTGCAAAGCAATCGAGCGCGCCCAAGCCGGGCAGGCGGTGAGGCAACGTCGCGGCGCGGTGTTCGCCATTCGCAATCTGTTAGACGTCGTTGCAGAGGTTCGCGACGTTGTGTCATCGGCCGCAGTTCGCAATCTGATCGAACCGGCCCTACGGCCAGACGCCTTTGTTGTTCGTGCAATCCTGTTTGACAAGACGCCCGAGGCGAATTGGAAGGTTGCCTGGCATCAAGATGTCTCCATCGCCGCCAAGGAACGCGTTGAAGCGCCTGGCTTTGGTCCATGGTCAGTCAAGGCAGGCGTCATCCATGTTCGGCCACCCGTCGAAGTGCTTCAAGGGATGGTCACGCTACGCATACATCTTGATGACTGTGATGAGTCCAACGGCGCGCTCCAGGTTGTGCCCGGTTCACATCGGTGCGGTTTTCTCGATGCGAAAGATATCCAGGCATGCCGTGGGAGCAGCGATATCAGGTTGTGTTGCGTACCGACCGGGGGCGCGATGCTGATGAGACCGCTGATCGCCCATGCGTCATCGCCTGGTACAAGCCCTTCGCGTCGGCGCGTGATTCATCTGGAGTGGGCGGCAAATCCCCTGCCACAACCCTTGCAATGGCATCGCGCGTGATCGATTCACTGATTATCCGGGGGTTTAGCTTCTCGCGGCGAGGAACTCGACCACGTCGATCTTGCCGATGATGCCGATCACTTGATCGTTATCAACAACGACGGCCACGTTGTCATCGTCGAAGACCTCCTGCACTCTCGAGAGGGAATCGTCGACGCCGACCTTTCCCATCAGCGGCTTGGCGGCCTTGACGACCGTGTCGTCCGCCGAGCAGCGCCCGCTCACCAAGCTCTGGAGCAAATCAACTTCGTGGATCATCAGTTGCGGGCCGCCGTTGGCGCGAGTCACCGGCATCTGCGAAATACCCAACTCGTTCATGCGGTGGGCAACGTGCGCCAACGTCTCCTGCGGCTCGGCAAACTCGACCGTTCCCTGCGTGAGCTTCAGCACCTCGCGCACTGTTCCCAGGCGTTCGTCCACGCCGAGGTATCCCATGTCCTTCATCCAATCGTCGTCGAAACACTTGCTGAGGTAGCGATCACCGGAATCAGCGAGAAGGCAGACCACCAGCTTGCCGGGACCAAGCTCGCGCGCGACCTCAAGGGCGCCGAACACCGCCGTACCCGTGCTCCCGCCACAGAAAATGCCTTCTTCACGCGACAAACGCCTGGCCGTAAGGAACGAATCCTTATCCGAGACGTTCCGGATTTCATCAATGACGGAGAAATCGAGCGTGCCGACCATGAAGTCGTGGCCGATGCCTTCCACGCGGTAGATGCTGGGCTCGTCGTGGGCGCCGGTCTCGAACATGTCCTTATAGATACTGCCATAGGGATCGGGGCAGATGACCTTCACGCTGCGACCGGCTTCGGCGGCCTTTTCCTTGATGTATTTGCCAGCGCCGGAGATCGTCCCCCCGGTGCCGATTCCGCCCACGAGCGCATCGAGCTTGCCATCCGTATCCTCCCAAATCTCCGGACCCGTCGTGAGGTAGTGCGCTTCGGGGTTCGCCATGTTGTAGTACTGGTCGATATAGAACCCGCCGGAGGTTTCTTTGGCGATGCGCTTGGCGACCATCACATAACTTTCGGGGTGATCGTGCTCCAGATCGGTGCGGGTGATGACGACCTCCGCGCCGTAGGACTTGAGCATGTCGATCTTTTCTTTGCTCATCTTGTCGGGAATCGTGAAGACGCATCGATAGCCCTTGACCGCGCACGCCATGGCCAGGCCGAGCCCCGTGTTGCCGGAAGTGCTTTCGACGATCGTCGAGCCGGGGCCGATCAAGTCATGTTCCTCGGCGCGGCGGAGCATGTGGACGGCCATGCGATCCTTCACGGAACCGGCCGGATTGAGCTGCTCCATCTTCACGAGCACGCGGGCCATGGTGGACTCGTCCACCAGGCGGTTGAGCCTGACGAGCGGCGTATGACCGATGAGTTCGAGGATGTTCTCGGCGTACTTCATGATTTGCGCGCCAACGCGGTTGGAGGACAAGACTACCGGCAATCTATCCTAACCGAAGCGGGCGTCGTACGAGAAAGCCCACGGCGTGCAGGAAAGCCCACGGCGTGCAGGAAAGCCCACGGCGTGCACGCCGTGGGCTTTGGGACGGCCGCGAGATTACTTGCCCTTGTACAGCGCGATCGCCGCACCGGTCGGGTCGATGACCACCGAGAACCGTCCCATGTCGGGGATGTCGGTCGGTTTCACACAAACCGTTGCGCCCAGGCTTTCGGCTTTGGATGTGCTGGCATCAACGTCTTCTACGCTGACGTACGAAAGCCAGGTCGTCGGCACATGCTCATCGGGCTTCTTCATCATGCCGGCGCAGTCTTTGCCGGCCGAGGTGAAGATGGTGTACGTGCCGGCCGGGCCCATGTCCATCTCCTTGGTTTCCCAGCCGAACAGCGCCGTGTAGAACTTCTTGGCGGCCTCGACGTCGCCCGTCATCAACTCATTCCAACAAAAGGTGCTCGTAGCCGGAGGTGCTTGCGTAGCCATGCCTTTTCCTTTCTTGCCCGGTGGTTTGTGGATCGATTCGGCATCATAGCCGGGAGTGGCTGGCCGCGGTGATGTATGATGTCAGCCCAGCGGCGAACCGCTGACTTTGGAGTCGATCCGATGACGACCACCACCGCTCGACCGACCGGCGCTCGAACCGTCAGAGCCCCGCGCGGTCCGACCAAGACTTGCAAGACGTGGCAGGCCGAGGCGGCGATGCGCATGTTGATGAACAATCTCGATCCGGAGGTTGCCGAGAATCCTGATGAACTCGTCGTCTATGGCGGGCGCGGTCAGGCCGTGCGTTCGTGGGAAGCGTTCGATGCGATTGTTGATGCACTGAAGAAGCTGGAGCCGGACGAGACGCTGCTCGTTCAATCGGGCAAACCCGTTGGTGTATGTAAAACCACCGTCGAGTCGCCGCGGGTGATCATCGCCAATAGTAATCTCGTTCCCCATTGGGCCACGCAGGCGCATTTTGATGAGCTTGCCGCCAAAGGCTTGATCATGTTCGGCCAGATGACGGCCGGGTCGTGGATCTATATCGGCACCCAAGGGATTTTACAGGGCACGTACGAAACATTCGCCGAATGTGCGCGACAACACTTCGGCGGAACGCTCAAGGGGCGACTGACGGTCACGGCCGGCTGTGGCGGGATGGGTGGCGCGCAGCCATTAGCGGTGACGATGAATGAGGGTGTTTGTTTGCTGGCTGAGATGTGCGTCGAACGGTTGGAAAAGCGCGTCAAAGACCGGTATCTCGATGAGATTCATCATGATCTGGGCGAAGCGATTGGACGGGCGCTCAAAGCCAAGGAATCGGGCGAGGCGATCTCGATCGGGTGGGTGGGAAATGCCGTGGACTTGCTCGAAGCACTAGACGAGAAAAGTGTAGTCCCAGATGTGGTGACCGATCAGACCTCCGCGCATGACCCACTCAACGGCTACTATCCGCAGGGACTGACGCGCCAGGACGCGGACGCTTTGCGGCTTCGCGATCCCGAAGAGTATGTTCGCCGGTCCACCGATTCGATAACGCGGCACGTCGAACTGATGATTGAATTGAAAGGCAAAGGCGCCCAGACGTTTGATTACGGCAACAACATCCGTCAACGGGCGTTTGATAATGGATTAGAGAATGCGTTTGAGTTTCCCGGGTTTGTACCCGCCTACATTCGGCCGCAGTTCTGCGTCGGACGCGGGCCGTTTCGTTGGGTGGCGCTCTCCGGCGATCCGGCGGATATTGCAGCCACGGACGAGGCGATTCTCAAACTCTTCCCTCATGATGAATCGCTGCACCGCTGGATCACGATGGCGCAGCAGCGTGTGGCCTTCCAGGGTTTGCCCGCGCGCATCTGTTGGCTGGGACTCGGTGAGCGCGACAAAGCCGGCCTGAAGTTCAACGAATTGGTGCGCGAGGGTAAAGTCAGCGCCCCCATCGTCATTGGGCGCGATCATCTGGATTGTGGCTCGGTTGCTTCCCCAAACCGCGAGACTGAAGGCATGCTCGATGGAAGCGATGCGGTCAGCGATTGGCCGCTGCTGAACTTTGCCGTCAACGCCGTCAGCGGCGCGAGTTGGGTGAGCTTTCATCACGGCGGCGGCGTGGGGATCGGTTTTGCCCAACACGCAGGGCAAGTGATTGTTGCCGATGGCACCCGCGAAGCCGACAAGCGGCTGGAGCGCGTGCTGACCAACGATCCGCTCCTGGGCATCTTCCGCCACGCCGATGCGGGGTATGACGTCGCCCGCAAGTGCGCCGATGAGCATGGGGTGAATATCCCGATGCGGTGAAAGCCTGCGCGTGTAATCTTACCTCATGCAGGTTGTGGGTTGTTCGTGCTGAGCGTAACGTACCCGAACTAGGATTTTCGATGAGTGACCCATCACCGAACGAATCCCTCGATGTAAAGGTTTCCAACTGGCTATCCGAACAGGGATACCCACTGGAATTTGAAACAGCTGATCAACTGCGATTAGCCGGTTTGCAAAGTCGTCTGGGCATGTACTTCGATGCTTCCGATGGAACCTCCCGCGAGATTGATGTCATGGGTTACACCGACCCGGTAAGCTCAACCCAAGACGGCTTCACTAGCATCTCTGCACAGGTCGTAGTTGAATGCAAATGGTCTCGTAACGCGCCCTGGGTGATTCTCTGTCAAGAAGAACATCGCAGTCTTGTAGAACTACTCAGCATGGCGATCATGTCCAAAGAGGCCATGGCCGGAGGGATGCTAAACCTTTGTCAGGGAAAGATTGAATCTAGAGATTCGGGTTGTCTACAGTTTCCGTCGCTACAGAACGCTGGCTATTCGGTTGTGCAGGCGCTACGCCAGGGTAACCGTGATGTTCCGTACAACGCGATTACCAAAGTAATATCTGCCGCCAGGGCGATTTCTCAGCGACCGGGCGTGCTGCTTAAGCGGTTCGAGGATCTGACGAGTTTGCCAATGCGAGCATGGCACTTTGTCGTGCCATGTATCGTGTTGAACGCCCCTCTTTACGTCGCTTCTTATGCTGCCACCAAAACAGGATTTACGCTACGCCAAGTAGATTGGGGTCGCATTCATTGGATGTCTGAAGCACCGAGTGCCGTGACTGTCGTAACACGGAATGCTCTTCCGGAGTTTGCGAAGGGCTTGGTGACGGCGATGCAAGCCTTCGTCGAGACTTCAACTCGATTAGTGGGCTTGGGAGAAGCTACAAGCGGTTGAGGTCGTGTACAGTATCAAACCATGAGCGATTCAGCCGCACAGCAAACGACCAATGCCGTCGAGGCGATTCGCACCGCACTGAAGAGTCAGTTTCACGCAGCCCTCGCCATGCTGAAAATGGCGATCGACCGTTGTCCCGATTCGCTTTGGGTCGACGGAGATTACGTCAACCCGACCTGGCGAATCGCATACCACGCGCTGTACTACACGCATCTGTACATTCAGCCGAGCGCGGCTGACTTTCGCCCATGGGAGCATCACCAGACCGGCATTCATGACCTGGACGACTACCCAGCCCCGCCGGAGATTCAGGAACTCACCGAACACTCGCACCGCCCGCCACAGACTGGCGAACCGTACACGAAGGAGGACATCCTGACGTACTGGACGTTGTGCGATGAGATGATCGATCCGGCCATCGACGCGCTTGATCTACTTAGTCCAGAGAGCGGATTCAGTTGGTATCGATTGCCCACGCTTGAGCACAAGCTCGTCAACCTCCGCCACATCCAGCACCACACGGCGCAACTCGGCAATCGTCTCCGCGAAGCATCATCTGGTAGCATCGGCATCGACTGGGTCGGCGCAGGTCGGCATGCAAAGCGCCGGGAGTTTCCGCAATGAAATTCATGGGATAAACGTGAGGTGAGATCAATGAGCGACACGCCACCGGCCGCTACATCCTGGCGAGGCCGATTGCACGAGATCATCTTCGAAGCCGACACGTCGGCGGGGAAGGCGTTCGACATCGCGCTGATGGTCGCGATCATTCTCAGTGTATTCGCGGTGTGTCTGGAAAGTGTCACGAGTATTGAACTCAATTACGGACCGGCGCTTCGCGCCGCGGAGTGGGCGTTCACGATTCTGTTTACGATCGAATATGCGCTGCGCCTGAGCTGCGTGGGCAAGCCGTGGCGGTACGCGGTGAGCTTCTTTGGGATCGTTGATCTGCTGGCGATCGTGCCGACGTACCTGAGCCTGATCTTTGTCGGATCGCAATCGCTGTTGGTGATCCGCGCGTTGCGGCTGCTGCGCGTGTTTCGCGTGTTCAAGTTGGGGCACTTCGTAGGGGAAGCGACGCTATTGCGGACAGCGTTGATCGCCAGCGTCCGCAAGATCATCATTTTCCTCGGCACGGTGCTGATGCTCGTGCTGATCGTCGGCGCGTTGATGTATCTGATCGAAGGCGAGGAGCACGGGTTTACGAATATCCCCCAAAGCATCTACTGGGCGATCGTAACGATGACGACGGTGGGGTATGGCGACGTCACGCCGCAGACGGTTGCGGGTAAGGTGCTCGCTTCGATGGTGATGATTATGGGGTACGCGATCATCGCGGTGCCAACCGGGATTGTGACGGTGGAGCTGGGCTGGGCCAGCCGTCAGCGCGTCAGCACCCAAGCGTGTCCAAGCTGCTCAGCGGAGGGTCACGACCCCGACGCCAAGCATTGCAAGTTCTGCGGCGAAAAACTCTAGCCGTCCAAGGTTCTGGTGGAACGGGCATCTTGCCCGTGGTCGGGTCCTTGCACGGCCTGGAAGGCCGTACCACTCTTCGCGCAGGGTCGAACTCAGTCCGTTACATTGACTCCATCAGCACGCTCACCATCACCAACGCACGGATTCTCACACTTGCTGGGCCGACTGCGCCGCGGCGGGAAGATGCCCTGCTCGATCTTGGCGTGATTGAGCGCGGGTTT
>JACZXL010000089.1 GCA_022571635.1 Planctomycetota bacterium | reverse complement strand
GAGGACCGCTTAGCGCTACTCGTGGTGCGCCTTATTCGTCAACGTCCGCTCACGGAGAGCGCCTACACGCAGCAGGGCCGCGGGCTGTTGCAGTTCGCGATCATGCAGCCGGAGATGCAAGAACGGCGAACGGAAGCAGTTGAGGCGTTCGCCTTCGACACGTTGGCCGCTCGTCACAACTTCAAGTTCGCGGTGGGCACCGCAACCACGCAGCCTGACTCAGACCAACCGGATCAGCCCAGCCAGTAGACGCGCTCGGACCGAAGTCAATCGGCGGCTTCATGTAGGGCCGGCGTCGCGCTGAATTGACCGAAGCCGTTAGCTCACGCTCGACCCGGGCGTCACCGGCCGATCGAGTGTCAGCAAAACGACGTCACATTCCGCCTCGCCATCGGGCGCGTCGGCGGTCGGATCGCAGGTTGCGGCCAGGATCATCCCTTGACTCAGCTCGCCTCGGATCTTCCGGGGTTGAAGATTGGCCACGATGACCACCTGCTTGCCGACGAGTTCCTGCGGCTCGTACCACGCCTTGATCCCGGCGCACACTTGCCGGCCAGCCTCGCTGCCGTCATCCAGATGGATCTTGAGCAGTCGATCAGCATTGGGGTGGGGCTCGGCCTTGTCGATGGTGGCGACACGCAGGTCCAGCCGGGTGAACTCCTCGAACGAGATTTCAGGCTTCGCAACCGTGCTGGCGGCGGGCTCGTTGGTCATCGCACAAACCTCCAGTAGTCGTCGTAAGGCAAGCAGAATACCCGATTTGTGAACTGACGCCGCGGGCGATCCGCGGGGGGCCCGGCTGGGACTCATGGCTCATGGGCATGCTCTCGTTCGCCGGCGGCAATCTTCCCATCTTTATGATCGTCGCCGCGATTCTGGCCCTACGCTGATCGTACCACTATCGCTTGCCTTCGCTTGGACAACGTTCAACACTATACGAAGCGCACGAGCCTGGGATGAATCTACCCAAACGCCTTTTTGTCTGGAGGAGACGCATGTCGAAACTCGATTCGCACGTCGTTACCGTCGGCGTGGTTCTGACGACAGTTCTTTGTCTGATCTTACGGCCGAACTCACACAACCTCGTCTTGGGCGCATCGAACGCCACGCAGCAAGATTGGCGGACCGATCCGATCTGGTATGAAGGCAAGGCCGAGTGGGCGCTTTACGACGCGGTGCGAACGATCTACGGCAAGCCGCGTCACTACGAAGCGACCATCTTCACCAACAAACAGCACATGGATCCGATCACCACGACCAAGGCCGTGGATTGGCGTGATCCCAACGCCATCGAGGTCTTCAAGCACAACGTCAGTGAGATGATCGAAACCGACAACTACACGTACCGCTTTCTTACGACCTGCTTCGTGCGCACTGATACGCTTGAGCCGTACAAGGTCGTTGCTTCTTCCCAGGAAGATTGCGGCGCCACGTACAAGCAGTTCATCGTCGCCGACGGCCAGGTTGAGGCCCACATTTACAGCTACTTTCCAGACGAAGGCGAGTCGCACACGCCGTATCGCCGGCCGGGTCAGCCGCGCAACTTCGCGTTCCATGACGCACTTACATTGACGCTGCGCGATTATCCATTCGATGCGGACGAACCGCCGGTCACGAAGCTCAAGCTCATTCCCGATCAGACGAACAATCGTGAAACCGGCCAACGGCCTGAAGAAGCGACGGTGCGTCTCTTGGGCGGCGAGACGATCACCGTGCCCTATGGCACGCTCGACACCTACCACCTGGTCGTGGAGCACAAAGACTTCGGCGGCGCTTCACAAAGCGACTATTGGTTTGCCGCCGACGAAGAAATGCGCCACGTACTCGTGAAGTACCAAGGCCCCTATGGCGTAAGGTACGAACTCAAACGACTCGATTGGTGGGCGTATTGGTCTGATCCGAGACCGCAGGAGTGATCAACTGAACGCGCCGTTCAAAGCCCATGGCGTGCACGCCATGGGCTTTCTTTTCGACGATCGGCGGTCAAACTCCCACTGCTTCGGCGCAACGATCGCAGAGCATCCCGCCGTCGGAACGCTGTTTGACGGTCCCGTCGCGCTTCCAGGAGCGCTCGCAGCGCGGCTCGTCTTGCAAGCTGTTGACCGTGATCTGCCCGCCTTTGGAGAACTGCACGCGCGACACGCCGAGCATGTCCGCCAGATCGGCCTCAAATCGCTCAAAGGTACCATCGGGATCACCCAGCACCACTTCGGCATCGAGCGGGTTGTCGATGCCACGCGTCTTCGCCTCCTCCAACGCCTTGAGCGCCGCCGCACGAACGTCCATCACCTTGGGCCAAGCCGCATCTGACTCGGCCACCGGCCCGAGATCGGCAAAATCAGTCAGATGCACACAGCGTTCGGTGGCGCCGTCCACATCCTTCCAAAGTGATCGATAGGCCTCGTCGGCCGTGTGAGGCAAAAGAGGCGCAAGCAGTCGACAAAGCAGGTCCGTCAAACCCCACATGACGGTCTGCGTACAACGACGCCGCGGCGAATCCGGTTTATCGCAGTAGAGCCGATCCTTGACGGCTGCGCAATAAAACGCAGAGAGCGTGTCGTTGCAGAAGTCATAGATCAACTGATGCGCCTTGCGGAACTCGTAGTCGTCGTAGGCGGCCCGAACCTTTCCCTGCATCTGAGCGGCCTCGGCCAGTACGAACGCGTCGATCGATGTCGGATCAATCTTGGCGAGATCGACGCCCGCGCCTGGCGCATTGGACGTTGATGGAACAAAGTCGGTCAGGTTGCTCAAAAGAAAACGCAGTGTGTTGCGCACCTTCCGGTAGGTCTCGGAGGCCTGGTCGAAGAACGCCATGTCCATCTTGATGTCGTTCTCGAACGCAGCCGAACTCACCCACCACCGGCACACGTCCGCGCCGTATTCCTTCAGCAGATCTTCAACATCAATCGTGTTGCTGAGACTTTTGGACATCTTCCGGCCGTCCTTGTCTACCGTGAACCCGTGGGTCAAAACGGTCTTGAACGGCGAACGGCCCGTGACGGCCAACGCCGGAAGAAGCGACGTCTGGAACCAACCCCGATGTTGGTCCGAACCCTCAAGATACAAATCGGCGGGAAAGCCCAGCCCGCGCTGACGCATCACCGCGTTCCACGACGTACCCGACTCAAACCACACGTCCAGGATGTCGTAGGTCTTCAGAAGGCTTGAGGCTTGAGGCTTGAGGCCGGAGGTGCGAAAGGATGGCGGCGCGTCTGGGTCATCTGCGGGGTCATAGCTTCCCAGAAGCACTTCCGGGGATTCGGTGAACCAAGCGTCGCTCCCCTTCTCTCCGACGACTTGGGCCACGGCGCGCACGCTCGCCGCGGTGAGCAGCACTTCACCGGCTGCGTTGCGAAACGCAGGGATCGGCAGGCCCCAGCTTCGTTGGCGGGAGATGCACCAGTCCGGGCGCGACTCCAGCATCCCGCGCATGCGGTTGCGCCCCCATTCGGGAACGAACCTGATTTCACAGTCCGCCGCCGTCAGCGCCAAGCTGCGCAAGGTCTTTCCGCTGCGAGTGCTGGGACGATCCACGCCGATGAACCACTGCTCGGTGGCGCGAAAGATCACCGGTGTCTTGGATCGCCAATCGTGCGGATAACTGTGCGTGAACGTGTGATCGTGGAACAGATGACCCGAAGCGCGCAGATGTTCAACGATCTTTGCGTTGGCGTCCCAGATCGACATGCCCCGCAACCAATCGGGAACGGTATCGTCGTAGGTTCCGTCTCCGAGCACCGGGCAGTAGATATCCAACCCCTCGCGCAAGCCGGTCTGATAGTCCTCTTCGCCGTGCCCGGGCGCGGTGTGGACCAACCCCGTGCCGTCCTCGAGCGTGACATAATCAGCCAGCACAACCGCGCTCACACGATCGCAAAATGGGTGCCGATACTGCAAACCCACGAGGTCGGAACCTCCGGTCTCAGCGAGCACTTCGACTGATTCTGCGCCGCCGGCTTTCGTGACGGCATCCACGAGCTCTGAGCCGAGCACCGTGATGTTGCCGTCTGTTCGCACCAGGCTATAGCGGTATTTCTTGTGGACCGCGATCGCGAGATTGGCGGCCAACGTCCACGGCGTCGTGGTCCAGATCATGAATGAGGGCGTCTGATCAAGTTCTACGCCAAACGCTTTGGCCACCGCATCCCGATCCACAGCCTCAAAGTCAACGTAAATCGACACGTCTTGCTTGTCGTAGTACTCCAACTCCGCCTCAGCGAGCGCGGTTTGGTTCGCGATCGACCAGTGGACTGGCTTGAGCGCGCGATAGACGAGCCCCTGCTCGACGAGATCGGCAAACACTTCCAGGACCGCCTTCTCATAGTCGGCCGTCATTGTGAGATAGGGATGCTCGTAATCCGCCAAGGTCAACAGCCGCTTCATTTGCGCTGTTTGTAGCTTCTGATATTTCTGCGCGTACTTGGCGCACTCGCGCCGAACGGCCATGCGGCGCGTGTCTTCGTCGAGCTGGTTGAGCTTCTTGATCTTGCCGGACGCAAAGAGCTCGGTCATCACCATGTGCTCGATGGGAAGCCCGTGGCAATCCCAGCCGGGCACGTAGGCGCAGTGCTTGCCGCTCATCAGCCGGGTGCGCACGACGAAGTCCTTGAGCACCTTGTTGAGCAGATGACCAGTGTGCAGCAGCCCGTTGGCATACGGTGGGCCGTCGTGAAACACGAACGGCTCGGCGTTGGCCCGCTGAGCCAGCGCCTTGTCATACAGCTTCATCTGCTCCCACCGCTTCTGCGAATGCGGCTCGTTTTGCGTCAGCCCCGCCCGCATGGGGAAGTCGGTCTTGGGCAGGTTCAGCGTCTTCTTATAGTTGGTCTTGGTGGTCTCAGGCATGGCTATTCGGTGTCAGTCTGTAGGCCTTAGCCGCGGATGGTAACCCGCCCACGGCCCGGTGGTAATCAATCGGCTGGTTTGGACGTTCCTCTACGAGATCGGCCCCGCCGAGAGCGAGGCCGAGGGTGACGTCGAGTTACATGCACCGATCGCGGCCTGCCCTCAGCGGGGCTTGGTAATGCCGATCGAGATGGCCTGCGGTATCAGGTGCATGAGCGGTAGAGGATATCCATCGGTCGAGGCGGGTCAAGGATTGAAGGAAGGCTTGGAGGAAGGCTTGAGGCTTGCGAATAAGAGGTAGCCGCTCAGGTGGCGGTGCTCGTCAAGAACTCTTGGCCACATTCGGGGCAGCGCGGCTGGGAGAGGCCTTTGAGACAGTAGCCGCACTCAGCGCACTGCGGCGGATCGATTTCTCGAAACGTTCGTCTCACCTCACGCGTCGCCCTCTCGCAATACACAGCTACGGCAACAACCCCCACCGGCAGCCACCATATTGAACCGAGAAAACCGATCACCGGCGACATAATCCAGGTCGGCTTGCCTATGAGCAATCCAAAGTTGAGGTCTTGGACCTGCGCCATTACCGCAAACCCACACCACAGAGCCAAGACAGGCAAGGCGATGACCGTCGAAAGAATGACGGCGCGTGACTCGGCCGCCCCACGAGACCGCGGCGCGTCCTTGAAGATCGCGACAAACAATATGACCCAGGGCGTGAAGATGATGCCAAGTAGGCCCGCCATCCGCGCAGCGATGCCAACACACTCCTGGACATAGGCGGCCAGGCTGGGAAAGAGTTCGCTGACGCTGCTCCACAATACTGCGCCGAGCATCGCCAACCCCAAGTCGATCGCAAGAGTGCTGGCGACGATTGCTGACGGGTTGGAAACATCGATCGCGACGGCCGCCAACGATCGAGGCGACCAGAAAAGGCGGAAGATGGCGAAGATGTTACTCATCGCTCGGCGACAACTGCACCGGGATTGCGCTAGCGCCAGCTGCGCCTGTGAAGCTCGCGTGATCGTGGGTTTGCACTTCGAAGCAACTCGCGCCCCAGGCGAGCGCAAGTCCTAGCAGCAGCGCCGCCGTCAACTTGATTCGATCGTGTTGGTGAAACTGTAACTCCGGCAACAAATCGCTCAGCGCAATACACAGAAACGTCCCCGCTGAGAACGCGAGCGCCCGGCTGATCAGCAGCGATTGTTCGGCGCTTTCATCGCCCAGTCCGAGGAAAAACAGCACGACGCCGAGCGGAACGACCAGACCAAAAGCGCCGTTGATCACATGCCGTAGTCGGGCCGAACGGCGCTGCGCGGCCATCAGCGTCCCCAACGTCAGTGAATCAAACGGCTTGTGCAGAACGATCATAAGAAACGCGCCGAATCCAGCCAACGAAACGCCTGTCTCACCATGACGCTCAGCCACGACGCTCGCCCCAAGGGCAACCCCGGCGATGAGACTATGGATCGTCAACCCCAGCGCTGCCCCCGCCCATGTCAACGTGTGGCCGTGTCGATGGTGCGGCCCATCGTCGCGCGGTGTCTGTTCCTCAATTGAATCGTGATGGTGAAAGCAAAAGAACCGTTCGATGAGGAACATGGCCAGGAAACCACCGAGCATCCATCCCACGACGGCGCTAAAGTCGCCGTGCCCAAATTCGGAACTCGTCGCGCTCTGGCGAAGCCAAGCGGCGCGCTGCATCCACGCATGCGGCAACAGATGCAGCAGCGCCACGCCGAGCATTGCGCCGGAGACGAAGCTTATCGCCAGTTCAAGTCGGCGGTGTGTCAGGCGCACGACCAGCGGGATCCATCCCCCGGCCAGTGAGGCCAGAACGATCAGCAGGCAGTAGATGAGCAGAAGCATGAACGACATCAGCCGCCCCACTCTACACGCGGTCGGTTTCGAGTTCCTCTATTTCCGCAATGGGGTTCGGTCGTGGGCGCTACTCGCCCAAAGCGACCGGAGCCCGCGATGGTTCATGGTCGGCGTCGGGCGGCGGTGCGTGGCGGCTTAGCTCACCGTTGACACCGGTGTGGGCGATGCGCAACTCGACGGCGTCGGTCACGATGTTCAGCCCGCGGCGCTCAGCCAGCGGCGACGCGATCTGGCGATTCAGCGAATAGAACACCTGCTTGCCGTCGCGACGATTGGCGACCAGCCCCGCCGAACGGAGCAGCGCTAAGTGGTGGCTCACGGTCGGCTGTGGAAGCGCGAGCGTGCGGCGCAGCGCCGTGACGTTCTGCTCGCCGTCTTGCAGGATCCCGAGCAGGCGAAGTCGCGTCGGGTCCGAAAGCGTACGAAGAAATCGCGCGACATCGCCGAGCGATTCGGGCCGTGCCGAGAGCTGATCGAGCATACCTGTCATTCTCCTCCTCAGCGGATATCTGTGGCGTGTGGGGGAAACCGTCTAATCTAGCGGCCGGGATCGACGATGAAAAGTACCAGGCCGGCACTTTCCGGGGTCGGATTGGCCTCAGTGTCCAAAGCCGATTAGGATCATAGGGCGAAATTCCTTTCGCCAACCTGATTTTGGGGCAGTAGCTCAATTGGGAGAGCGCCTCGGTCGCATCGAGGAGGTTGTGAGTTCGACTCTCATCTGCTCCACATATCGCCCACGGTACGGCCGTGGGCGTTTCTTTTTAGGTTTTCGTGCGGTGTTGGCGGCGGTTTTCGTACAATCCGCGGGCCGATGACCACCACCACGGACACCTCCACCCCGCCCGCCGCCGGCCAAAGCCGCGATTCGCATCTCACACCGGCCATGCGGCAATACGCCCGTTTCAAGCGGCAGCACCCCGAGTGCGTGCTCTTTTTTCGTATGGGCGATTTCTATGAAATGTTCAATGAGGACGCGAAGCTGGTGCATCGCGTGCTCGGCCTCACGCTGACGCAACGGACCGAAGGCGTGCCGATGGCCGGCGTACCGCACCATGCGGTCGAAACCTATCTCCGGCGGATGATCGAGGCCGGGTATCGCGTGGCGGTCTGCGATCAAATCCAGGACCCGAAGGAGGCCAAGGGCATCGTCGATCGGGCGGTGACACGTGTGGTTACGCCCGGGACACTGGTGGACGAAACGCTCCTGGATGAATCAACGCCGAACCAACTCGCGGCGATCCAGTTCATCGAGCCGGGCGACAACGCGGCCGCGGTGGCCGCGGTGGCTGAGCTGTCCACGGGCACGTTCTCCCTGCACACCCTGCCCGCGGGCCGGGTCGTTGACGAACTGACCAGGATCGGTCCCAGCGAGTTGCTCTATGCGGAGACGGCCGACGGCGCCGTCCCGCCTCGGATCGAGGCGATCAGCACCGCAACGAAGGTGGCGCTGACGGCCCGGCCGGCGTGGACCTTCCGCCTCACCGAAGCCCGCGATTGCCTCAAGGAGCACTACCAGGTGGCGACCCTCGTGGGGTTTGGGTTGACCGAGGAGGACCCGACGCTCGGCCCGGCCGGCGCATTGCTGCGGTACCTCCAGGAAACACAGGCCTCCCCGGCCGCCGGGAATGACGGGCGGCTCGGACACCTGCGACCACCCAAGCTGGAGGCGCCGGACACGTATGTGACGATCGACGCCACTTCCCTGTACAGCCTTGAAATCATGCGAACGATGCGAAGCGGGACCACCGCAGGATCGTTGCTCAGCATTTTCCATCGCTGCCACACCGCCATGGGCAAACGGCTGCTTCGTCGCTGGCTTTGCTTTCCCCTGCGAGAACTCGAAACCATCAACACCAGGCAGCGGGCCGTGGCCGCCTTGGTCGATGATCAGGACCTGCGCGCCGCCTTGGCCACGCAAATCTGCGACGTGCAGGATGTCGCGCGCATCGTCGGGCGGGTCGCAACCGCACGAGTCACGCCGCGCGACCTCGTCGCCCTCGGCCATTCGATCGGCAAGATTGGGGATCTGACGGCGGTGCTGGCGGATCATCAGGCGTTCGCTGCAGCGCTGGACCGGGCCAAGCAGCTCGCCGGCCCGCTGGACGCGCTGGGCGAAACGATCCTCACCCGCTGTGTTGATTCACCGCCGGGCCATCTGCGCGAAGGCGGACTCTTTCGCGACGGTATTGATCAAGCGCTCGACGAGGCCCGCCGGCTTCAGCGCGACGCCAACGCCTGGCTGGTCGAATACCAACAACAACTCATCAAGCAGACCGGGATCCCGTCGCTGAAAGTCGGATACAACAAGGTGTTCGGCTACTACATCGAGATCACCCACCGGCATACCGAAAAAGTCCCCGACACGTTCTCGCGCAAGCAGACGCTCAAGAACGCCGAGCGCTACGTCACACCCAAGCTCAAGGAGTTCGAACACAAGATCACGTCGGCCCGGACGCGAGCCGTTGACCGAGAGATATTGTTGTTTGAACGGCTGAGCCGGGATGTCGCCAAACAAGCTGAAGCGATCGGTGGATTTGCGGACCTCGTAGCGGAGCTGGACGTTCTCTTGTGCTTTGCCGAGGTTTCCGCCCGGCACGCGTACGTTCGTCCCGCCATGGTGCCGGAGCCGGTGATCGACATCAAGGCGGGACGACACCCGGTGCTCGATCGGACGCTGGGCGAGCGCTTCGTGCCCAATGATTGTGTGCTCGGCGTGAGTGATCCAATGACGGAATCACGAAGCGACGAAGGCGAGACGGCCGACGATCCGATCCCAAGTGACCGGGCCACGCTCGCCCTGATCACCGGGCCGAATATGGCTGGCAAAAGCACCTACATTCGCCAGACGGCCTTGATTGTTCTGCTGGCGCATACCGGCTGCTTCGTGCCGGCTGAGGCGGCGACGATCGGCCTGCTCGACCGCATCTTCACCCGTATCGGCGCGTCCGATGAATTGCACGCCGGTCAGTCCACCTTCATGGTCGAGATGACCGAGACGGCCAACATCCTTCATCACGCGACCGAGCGCAGCCTGGTCATTTTGGATGAGATCGGGCGGGGCACGAGTACCTTGGACGGGCTGTCGCTGGCGTGGGCGATCGCCGAGACACTCGCCCAGCGCGGTTGCCGCACGCTCTTCGCCACGCACTATCACGAGCTCACGGCGGTCGCGGATCGATTGGGCAATGTCCGGAACCTGCACGTTTCGGTGCGGGAATGGGGCGAGCAGATTATCTTCCTGTATCGCATCCTCCCCGGGCGAACTGACCGCAGCTACGGCATCCATGTCGCGAAGCTGGCGGGCATCCCGCCCCAGACCGTGCGGCGGGCCTCCGAACTGCTCGAAACCCTGGCCGTGCAATCCGAATCGACGCCGATGACGGCCGAAAGCGGTGCATCTGCCTCGGCGTCCGGCAGCGATGCCCGTCAGTTGGGGCTCTTCACGGAGTATCTCCAGCACCCCCTCGTACAGGAGCTTGGCGAAATTGATCTGAGCCAGCTCAGTCCACTGGAGGCGTTCGACCTCTTGCGAAACTACCAGCAACGGGCTCGCGAACAGCCCACGGGCTAGTGCCGCTTCCAGTCAGTGACTTTCGCGCTGGCGACCCCGATGGAATCGGGGCTGGCGGGAAGCGGCACAGAGCAGGAGAGCAGGTGAACACCAGAGCAGGAGAACCCCAGAGGGGAATCGAATCGGAGGCAGATCCGCTTCGGCTGCTGGCAGACTGCTCTCCTGCGGTCTCCTGCTCACCTGCTCTCCTGTTCCGATCCGCGCGAAACGCTCTCACTGGAAACGGCACTATCGCTCCCCCCCAGCTCATCGATCAGCGCCCGATGACGAGTGATCTGACGGAGTAGTTCCGCCCCGCGATCGACACCAAGGTATCCCCGGCCAGCAACTGCCTCGATGCCTTGATGTCGAAGATCCCGATTCCATCGGGGCCTTGATGTCGAAGCGTAGCGAAGATCCCGATTCCACGTGTCCCGATTCCATCGGGATCGGGATGGGGCCATCTTGAAGAAAAGCCCACGGCGAAGCTCCAGGGGCACTTCCGGGGCCGGGGGAAAGGGCGCAATATTGTTCACAGCAAGTGTAGCGCAAACGAGCCTCAGTTGAACGGATCGGGGGCGGGGCAGTCGGGCAAGTCTACGCACTTGCACTCATTGCAATCCGACATTTCCCACTCGACCTTCGCCTGGATCCACCGCCGAGCGTTCCCAGCACGAGTGTAACGCCTCACCGCAGGAACCTAAGTTCATTATTGCTTGTTCTTAACCAGAATCGACGCTGACCGCCCGCCCCCGAAAAAGACTCCCGTCCCCTTTTCTTCCCGGATTGCCGATCTCCCCGCTGAGGATCGTCTCGTTCGCCACGATGTCGCGCTCCTCAAGCGTCAGCTCATCGCCGAAAAAGCCGCCGTAGACCTCCACGGCTTCTCTCATCTGGAATGAGAGTCCCGGATTGTCTGTCCCATCGGGGTTGTCGCAGTCCTGATCCGGCCGATAGGGATTCTCCGGGTCCGTCGCCGCGACCCAGATTTGGTCGCCACCAGCAAGGTCGAGGTTGTTCAGCGCATCCTGCAAGTACTTAAACGCAGTGGCCCACGAGATGCCGTCGCCGCACGGCGTGAGGCTTCCGTCTACATACCACCTGGCAGCGTTGACGGATGAATTCAGGCCAAATAGGGCGGCCAAACACGCAATGATCACCCAGAATAGCCGAGAGGTTCTTTGTCGAAGATTCAACAAAAGCCGAAGGATTGTGTGTTTGAGAGTCATGGTTGTCCTTTCCTGGAATTGAGTTCATTTCTTGGGTCTCAGGGAACTGACGCGTTACACATGGGTCCGTGTCCCCCCAGTGCCTACGGATACTTTCCGTTTTTAGAGCGTTCTCAATCCTTTGCTCTTCGTATAGGCGATTCCTTTCTAATAAATGCGTATTATCCCCAATTTACGAGGAGAATAAAAAGATCGACTGCGCCGACGACACAATCGCCATTAAGATCGGCAGGGCAGTCTTCACAGTTGTCACATCGACCCCAAGTTCCCAGCAGTATGAGCAGGTCAACGACGCCAACCTCGCAATCGCCATCCAGATCGCCGGTTGGCGGCTCGATCGGCGTCAAGATGAAAGCGACCGGGTCGTGGTTCTGGTTCGCGGCGCTTCCCGTAATTTGGCCCGCGTTGTTGATCGCCCCCGCCCAGTACACCGTCAACTCGGAGTCAGACGGCAACAAGTCGTTGATGTTGGTCATCACGCCGTCTTGCCAAATGAAAGGGGCTAGATCGACCAAACCGGCATTGTGGCCATAGCCAACAATTCGGTTCTGGCAATCAATGTCTCTTGCTCTGGTAAATGTCGTCTCCGGAAGCGTGCCAAGGTCGGTGATTTGATTGTCAGCCCAGAGGAAACTTTGAACAGCCATTGTCTTGCCGTCGTCAAGAAAGACCCTTCCTTCGCCTGCGACATGGCCGTGCTCATTGATTGCCTCACCTTTACCGGTAACGCCATTTGGAACCAGCGGAATCTCCGTGACTTTGCCATTATCCCAGATGAAGGCGCGGGCATCAGTCTGTGGTGCTTGTCCCATCCATCCAGTCACGAGACTCTTCGAATTGATATCACTGGGCACGCTTCTGGACGTTCCAAAATCGGGGTGAATATCGATCGTCTTCCCGTTACGCCACATATAGGCTAACG
>JACZXL010000327.1 GCA_022571635.1 Planctomycetota bacterium | reverse complement strand
TCAACAACGCCGGTGGAGCGAGTCGGCGGTGCGAGGATATGCACTCGCAAGCGAGGTTCATCGGCGGCTGGATACGGCTCGCGCGCATCCTCTGGAACGAGCATCGCATCGGACGGTATGCGTCCTTCCTGTGCCCAACGCTCAAGCTGCGCCATGTCGGCCGGACCGTACTCCTGCCCGCCTGCAACACGAACCTTGTATTTGGATTGGTCTGCCACGGCAAAGAGTGTCGCAAAGCCCTACCGATCCTTCAACCGACAAAATTGGGGATAAGTCCCATTCTTTCAAAAATGGGGATAAGTCCGATTATTTGCGATATCGGGTGCTGGTCGGTACATTCGGACTATGCCTCGAACTGCTCGAATCGCTCCCGGCGGTTTCGTGTATCACGTCATGAATCGCGGCAATGCGCGAGGAATCGTGTTCGGCGATGAACACGATTATCAAGCCTTCAGAGAGATCATGAGGGAAACGCAGCACCGCTTGCAAATGCGCTTGCTGGCGTACTGCCTGATGCCCAACCATTGGCATATAGTTGTCTGGCCTAGGGAGGAGGGGGAACTGGCTACATTTATTCACCGGCTGACAGTGACGCATGTTCGCCGGTGGCACCTGCAACGAGATAGTGTAGGCACAGGCCATCTGTATCAAGGTACATACAAGTCGTTCCCCGTTCAGCGAGATGATCATCTCTTCACCGTCTTGCGTTATGTTGAGCGCAATCCGCTCCGAGCCAATCTTGTGAAACGAGCCCAGGATTGGTGCTGGTCGAGTTTGTGGCAACGGGGTCATCCTCGCTTCGCAGATCAGCACCCGGATCTTGCGCCTTGGCCGATCGGTTGTCCACGGGATTGGATAACTCGAGTCAATCGTCCGCAGACTGCCGAGGAACTAGATGCGCTTCGCAAAGCGACTGTTCGTGGTCAACCCTTTGGCACATCTCGTTGGCGATTGCGCACAGCTAAACGACTTCGTCTCGAATCAACGCTGCGACCAATCGGCCGACCACGCAAGCAAGCGGTTCTGGTCTAAGCAACGGCACCCCAGGCAGGCTTGGAGTTCCCAATACCAGAGCAGAAAATGGGGATAAGTCCCATTTAATGGGGGGCGCAAAATTGGGGATACGTCCCATTTTTTTGCCAATTTTTCACTTTCTGTTGTGCGCGAGGAGATACACAGCGTTTGGATTATTGCTGTGGGGCTGGCTGGGGGACGGCGGATAACAGCGCCTTGGTGTACGCGTGCTGCGGGTCGTTGATGATCTCGTCGCGGCTGCCTTGCTCAACGATATGACCGTTGAACATCACGGCGATGCGATCGCAGACGTGATGTATCACCGCCATGTCGTGGCTGATGAAAAGGTACGAGAGTTGAAACTCATCCTGAAGTTCGGCGAGCAGATTGAGGATTTGTGATTGAATTGAGACATCCAGCGCACTGGTGGGCTCGTCGCAGATGATGAGTTTGGGTTGCAGGGCGAGCGCCCGGGCGATGCCGATGCGCTGGCGTTGGCCGCCGGAGAACTCGTGCGGGAAGCGTTCGGCCGCGCCGGGCCAAAGCCCGCAGCGCTCAAGGAGATCGCCGACACGTTGCCGGAGTTGCTCGCCGCGGGCCAGGCCGTGCACCTCGAGCGGTTCGCCGACGATTCTTCCCACGCGCATGCGTGGATTGAGCGAGCCGATCGGATCCTGGAAGATGATTTGCATCTCACGGCGCAGGCGGCGCATTTCAGAACCTGACAGTTGAAACAGATTGCGACCGCGATACAGAACCTGACCGCTGGTGGCGGGGATCAGCCGGAGTATCGTTCGCCCGACGGTCGTCTTGCCGCAGCCGGACTCGCCGACCAGCCCGAGCGTCTCACCGGCGTTGATATGAAAGCTGACGCCGTCAACGGCTTTGACGAATCCTCTCACGCGTTGAAGGATGCCGGTGCGAATGGGGAAGTAGGTGCAGAGCTCCTGCACGTCCAGCAGGAGGGGCGTTGATTCACCGGCTTCAGATGGGCGGTCCGTCCCTTCCATAGTCTGGCGATGATATCGACTGACGGGCCGACTGGATACTTTACGAGAAGATCGATCTGGACATCGAGTGATCGGGCGCAGGTTCAGCGATTGTTCGGCACACGAACCCGCTGATTGTATCGTGTTCCATCGGGCCGCAAGAAGGTGATGCGCGCGCCGTTGCGCAGATTGAACCGGTCTAGGATCTCAAAGAAATCGTCTACATCTCGGACGAGATAGCCCATGACGCGAACGATAATCCAGCCCGGCTCGACGACGCCGTCGAGCTGCGATTCCGGGACAATCGCCAGCACGAGCACGCCGGGGCTGTAGGGGACTCCGTAGTCCCGGGCGAGCTTCGGGGTGCTGGTGCTCATGCGCGCAATGCCGAGCGCCCTGAGGCTGTCGCGGGGCTGATCGCCGGGAAGCACGCCCGCCACTTGCACGGTATCCAGTCGCGTGAGGCGAACCGGAACCGTAAGTACGGTTCCTTGAGCTTTATCTTCGGCGTCGCGCCAAATACGAAGCCTGGCGATATCACCGGGGAGCATGGACGAGATCACCGATCGAAGCTGGTCCATTGTGCCGACCGCGTCGTCGTTGACGTGCGTGATGATGTCGGAGTGCTCGATGCCGGCTGCATAAGCGGGTCCATCCGGCGATACGCTGGTAACAACGACACCGCGGCCGCCGAAGCCTCGCAGCTCCAGGCTCTGCGCGTCTCGGGCCGCCAGATCCTCCCCTTTAATCCCCAGAAAGCCCTTTGCGACCACGCCGGTTTCGATGAGTTGATCCACGACCGGCACGATCATGTCGATCGGGATGGCTAATCCGATGCCGGCGAACTGCCCCTCATCAAATGAACTGCGCCGGCCGGTGGCGATGGCGGTGTTCATGCCGATAACTCGACCGCGTACGTTCGTAAGCGGACCGCCCGAATTGCCGGGGTTGATGGCGGCATCGACTTGAATGAAGTTCTCGTAGCCGATGGGCCGTCCGCGATCATCACGGATCACGCCGACGTGGCGACCCATCCCCGAAACAACGCCGGACGACATGGAGAACCGAAAGTCAAACGGCGAGCCAAAGGCGAAGACGAGATCTCCCTGTTTGACTCGATCCTCCTCTTCAGCCAGGACGGCCGGGTGAAGTCTCGCCGCGGGAATCTGGATTACCGCGATGTCGGTGAACTTATCGGCCTCGACAAACACGGCGTCTCGAAGCTTGCCGGTGTGGAGCTGGACCTGGATGCGATCGGCGTCCTTGACGACGTGATAGTTGGTGACGATGTGGCCTTCGTTGTCATAGATCCATCCGGAGCCGGACGAAGTGC
>JACZXL010000326.1 GCA_022571635.1 Planctomycetota bacterium | reverse complement strand
ATATAGGGGATGCGTTGAGCGCCAAAGTCGTCGATCACGGCCTGGAGCTTGTCCAGATCGACGTTGCCCTTGAACGGATGTTCGTTCTGCGGATCATTCGCTTCGTCGATAATGACATCGACGAACGATGCCCCGGCCAATTCCTGGTGAAGCCGCGTCGTCGTGAAGTACATGTTGCCGGGGATGATGTCACCGGGCTTGATCAAAAGTTGACTGAGGATGTGTTCCGCCGCTCGACCTTGGTGGGTCGGAATCACGTGTTTGTAGCCATAGATTTCGCGTACGGCGTCTTGAAGGTGAAAGAAGCTTCGGCTGCCGGCATAGGCTTCATCGCCGATCATGAGCGCGGCCCATTGGCGATCGCTCATGGCGTTGGTGCCGCTGTCGGTGAGCAGGTCGATGTAGACGTCGTCCGAGCGGAGCAGGAACGTGTTGAACCCGGCCTGCTCCAGCGCCGCCGCTCGCCCAGGCCGGTCGAGCATCGACAAGCTCTCCACCACCTTGATCTTGAACGGCTCCGCCCACGGTCGCTTGCGCGCACTCATTATCCGCTCACTCTCGCCCCCGGACGGGCCCCCGCCCCCGGAAAGGCTCCATTACGGTCCACGATCAATAAATCGGATAACATCATCCACAAATGTTATCACCGGCCGGTGGTCCGGTCAACACCGCGAGCCGGGTCTACAAGTCACGAGGCGGGGCGGCGGGATCAGGCTGCACCGGACGGTGATTGTCGCAACGAGGGCTGAACGATGAAGACGATTATTGAGCCGTTCCGAATAAAATCCGTCGAGCCGATTCGAATGACCACGCCTCGGCAGCGCCGCCAGTACCTTCGCCAAGCCGGCTACAACCTCTTCCGCATACCGGCTGCGCACGTGATCATCGATCTTCTGACGGACTCCGGCACGGGGGCGATGAGCAGCGAACAGTGGGCCGGCGTAATGCGCGGCGACGAGTCGTATGCCGGCGCCTCAAGCTACTATCGGTTTCTGGAGGTGGTCGAGCAGCTCACTGGGATGCGCAACATCCTGCCCACCCATCAGGGCCGGGCGAGCGAGCGAATCCTGGTGGAGGTGATGATCGGTAGCGGGCAGGCCGGGCGCGGCCGGTTGGTGCCCAACAATGCACACTTCGACACCACTCGCGCCAACATCGAGCACAGTGGCGCCGAGGCCGTCGATCTGCTGACATCGCAAGGCACATCGCCGACGCATCTCGCGCCGTTCAAAGGAAACATGGACCTCGCCAAGCTCGAAACCCTGCTGGATGAACGCGCTGACGATGTCCCGTTCGTCATGCTTACCATCACCTGCAACAGCAATGGCGGCCAGCCGGTCTCGTTGGAGAACCTTCAGGCGGTGCGGGCGTTGTGCGATCGCTACGGCAAATCATTGTTCCTCGACGCCGCTCGTTTTGCTGAGAATGCCTGGTTCATCAAACAGCGCGAGCCGGGGCGGGCCGGTCAATCGGTCAGCCAGATCGTCCGTGAGATGTTCGAGTTAGCCGACGGGGCCACGATCTCGGCCAAGAAGGACGGGTTGGTCAACATCGGCGGCGTGTTGCTCATCCGCGACGATGCGCTGTTTCGGAAGGCGTGCGACCTGCTGATCCTCACCGAAGGGTTCGTTACCTACGGCGGTCTGGCCGGGCGAGACCTCGAAGCCATGGCCGTCGGCTTCCGGGAGGTGCTCGACGAGGACTATCTGCGCTACCGCATCCGGTCGATCCAGTACATGGGCGAGAAGCTGCTGGCGGGCGGCGTGTCCATCGTGCAGCCGCCGGGCGGTCATGCGATCTACATTGATGCGACGGACTTCTGCCCTCATATTCCCAAGATGCAGTTCCCCGGCCAGGCCGTGGCCTGCGGCCTGTACGAGCTGGGCGGCATTCGCAGTTGTGAGATCGGATCGGTTATGATGGGTGAGCTCGCCGTGATGGAGTCGGTGCGACTGGCCGTCCCGCGTCGCACCTACACGCAGTCCCACATCGACTACGTGATCGAGGTCGTGCTGGCGCTGAAGACAAAGGCCCACAAGTTGCGTGGCTTTCGGATCATCGAGCAGCCCCAAGCCCTGCGGCACTTCACGGCGCGGTTCGAGCCGATGTGACGCCCTCCCCCCGGAAGCCCAAGTTCCAGTCACTTATTTGTGACCAGAATCGACGGTGACGGGCCGGTGCCGAAAAAGACTCCCGTCCCCTTTTCTTCGCCTTTTCGCTAACCAATCCATTCGCCGACGCCCAAACCCGCCACGTCATTTGCGGCTTTGCAGATTGTCTGGCAAGACATGGCCGCATTCGGTGCATTCGACGGATACGCCTGTGGGATAGCCGCAATTCACACACCTGCCCTTGCGCCTTCGGTACGCGCCTCTTATCGCCCGTCGAGCCACGAATGGGACATAGAACACGAGCCAAACAGCGAGTCCGTAGAAAACCGGATTGAGGACGACCCCCGACCAGCGCAACTGAACTCCGGGACTATGTGGTACATTGGTGCTCCACTTTGGATCGTCCCACGGCCACCAAAGCTGACGCTCTTGAACTGCCGCGAAGGGCCAACCATAGAGATCGAGCTGCATTGAGTGGGTTGTCTCACTCCCCTCGACCGCGCGGGCATCGATTTGGCGATGACCAAACTTCTTGGCATCTGACCGAGAGGACACCTCGGG
This sequence comes from Planctomycetota bacterium, assembly GCA_022571635.1. Classification (GTDB taxonomy): domain Bacteria; phylum Planctomycetota; class Phycisphaerae; order Phycisphaerales; family SM1A02; genus JADFNO01. The sequence goes on along the minus strand of JACZXL010000326.1, from coordinate 667 downwards.
CCACGGCAAGGGTGGAGGTGAGGGCCAGCCGCGCTGAGCGGCATCTGTACCTCGGAGTTGTGTGTAGGCGGTCCACGCTTTGGTTTGTTTACCGACGAATTGGATCGCGATCGGGAGGTTGAGGACGGCACCAAGGAGGATAAGAGTCAACAGCACGATGAGCGATCTCTTCATGGCATGGCGCTTTCTCTCTACATCGGCTAGCGGCAAAAGGGGCCAAAGCTCAGCGGCCTGCTAGTGGTGGCCTCACCACAATGATAACGGTCATGTCGGTACAGGAGATTGCCCATCGTCGGTGGAGATCATAGTGATCCATCGGCTCCACACTCCGGGCAAACCTCATGCTCCGCGCCGCGCAGGTCGTAGCCACATTTGCTGCACTGCCCGCGCTTGCGGCGGATCATTCGGCGCGCGGTGAACGGGCCGAGTATCAGCAACCAAAGAATCGCCGCGTAGAAGAGCGTGTTGATGGCGAAGCCTGGCCAGAGGGGGCGGAGGGGTAACGCCTTAGTTGTGTAAAGAAGGTCGGCCCGTCGCGCTGCCGCCTTCGGTGTCAGGAGGATTCCTTCGGTGATTCGAATGGACGGCTGAAGTGGGTGCAGTCCAGCGACTCTGCGCCACTCCACGTCGTAACGTGTTCGCATCGCGACCGCAGGCCAACCGGCGC
>JACZXL010000325.1 GCA_022571635.1 Planctomycetota bacterium | reverse complement strand
TCCGAACAAGGCTGAGGAACCTGCCATGAAATCCGGCCGGATTCGATTATCCAAGTCCGAAGATGTGGTCCAGCGCCTATCCGCTTCGCGGCGAACCCGACTCGCGTGCATTGATACACAATCGTGATCCAAGCGGAAGGCGTAAGCCGTGATCGCCGCCGGTCGATCCTACGGCCCGGTGCGGGAAAGAAGCTCCAGCACATAATCGTTCGAGGAAGGCACCGGACCCCAGTTGATCAGCAACGCCAGCAGATCACTCGCGCCGACCGTGCCGTCACCATCAAAGTCCGGCGGTCCGCCGGGGTCGGTTCCCCATTGCACAAGCAACAACAGTAGATCGGAAGCGCCGACCGAACTGTCGCCATCCAAATCCTTGTCTTTATCGAAGTCGCCGAACTCGACTTCCTTCTCGTTACTAGCGACCTCCGGGCAACGACCGGTGCTCGCGCCGCGAACTAGCGGGCTGCAGGCCACTATACAGGCTTCAAGTTCTGTCAGAACAAGAATTCCCAGCTACAAGCCTCGGTTTCCCCTCGATGCCTCGATGCCTTGATGCCTTCTTCAAAGACACGGACCCCAACCGGCCAGACGGATACGCGGGCCCTTTTTTGGAAAGGGAGCTTCGGCGCATCCGAATAAACCCGTTGAAGGCAGATAGCCTCCGTTGCGAGCCCGATCGGCTGAATCGGGGCTTCTGGTCGCCGGGCGGCACTGGAAGATTTCGGCCGAATTTCGACTGGGAACTCCACAGGGTTGACCGATCTGGATAGGAACGTACGATCCACCGATTCATCACAGGCGGATGCCCGCGCCGGTTCCAACGCGGGCTCACCACACGTACTGGAGAACACTGTGTCGCAAGCACCGGCCACGCCGGCAGATCCCACCTGGCGCAAAATTCGTTTTCGTAACATCGACTGGCACACCGCCGGCGGGATCGGGATACTGCACGTCGGATGTCTATTTGCGCCTTTCACGTTCACGTGGAGCGGCCTCGGTATGGCCGGCTTCCTCTGGTGGCTGTGCGGCGGTCTTGGCATCTGCGTGTGCTTTCACCGGCTGCTCACGCACCGCAGCTTCAAGACACCCAAGATCGTGGAGTATGTCCTCACGATCCTCGGCACCATGAACTGGCAGGGGAGTCCGATCAAATGGGTGGGCGTGCATCGGCTGCATCATCAGCATTCCGATGAGGAGGAGGATCCACATACGCCCAAGCACGGCTTCAACTGGTCGCATGTGCTGTGGTGTGTTATCAAGGCCCCGAAAGGGAGTCGCCGGCGAGATGCGGCCAAGGATCTGCAGCGCGATCCCGTGATGAGGATCATCGACCGCTGGCACTTCGTTCCTCTGATCCTGTTGGCGTTTGCGGTGTATTTCCTTGGCGAATTCCTGTTCCAAGCGGGCTGGTCGTGGGTGGTTTGGGGGGTGTGCGTGCGCACGGTGTTTACGTACCACGCCACCTGGTTCGTCAACTCCGCCGGCCACACCTGGGGCTATCGCAACTTCGAGACCGGCGACGACTCCAAGAACATCTGGTGGGTTTCGCTCCTGAGCTTCGGCGAGGGCTGGCACAACAACCACCATTGGATGCAACGCTCGGCCCGGCACGGGATGCGCTGGTGGGAATTCGACATGACCTACCTGACCATCCGGTTGATGAAGTTGATGGGTCTCGCCCGAGATATCATCGAGCCGAATGGGAAGGGCGCACCGATCAGCTGAATCAGACCGGCACACGTTGCACACCGCGTCGCCAGACGAACGAAGTCGTGTTTATCGGTGTATCTGGCGGAGGTAGCGCGGATAACGAGCTGCGCGTCACGCCCCGTCGTATTCCTTGAAGGCAAGAGAAACGTTGTGCCCGCCAAAGCCGAACGAGTTGTTGAGCGCGCAGCGCACGGGGCGCTCTTGCGCGGTGTTGGCCGCGAAGTCGAGGTCAAACCCATCATCCGGATGGTCGAGGTTGATCGTGGGCGGGATCACGCCGCGTTCGACGACCAAGATGCTCACGACGGATTCGAGACCTCCGGCCGCGCCCAACATGTGGCCGGTCATTGACTTGGTCGAACTCATCACGATCTTGGAGGCATGATCGCCGAACAAGGCTTTTACGGCGTACACCTCGGCGGCGTCACCAAGCGGCGTGGAGGTGCCGTGGGCGTTGATGTACTCGACCTCGTCCAGATTAAGGCCGGCATCGCAGAGCGCAGCCTTCATGGCCCTCATGGCGCCGACGCCTTCGGGATCAGGGGCGGCGATGTGGCTCGCGTCGCCGGTCGAGCCGAAACCCACCATTTCGGCATAGATGCGAGCGCCGCGGGCCTTGGCGTGATCGAGCTCTTCGAGCACGACCACGGCTGCGCCTTCACCCAGCACGAAACCGTCACGATCACGATCGAAGGGGCGCGAGGCCTTCTCCGGCTCGTGGTTGCGTGTCGAGAGCGCCTTCATGCTGGCGAAGGAGGCGATGCACAAGGGCGTGATCGACGCCTCGGCGCCGCCCGCGAGCATCACCTCCGCGTCGCCGCGCTGAATGAGGTAGTACGCGGTGCCGATAGCGTGCCCGCCGGTCGCACAAGCGGTGGCGGTGGCGGAGTTGACGCCGCGCAGGTCATAGCGGATCGAGACGTTGCCGGCGCAGGCGTTGACCATGAGCTTCGGCACGGTGAAGGGGCTCACCTTGCGCGGACCCGTTTTGAGGAGCTTCGTATGGCCGTGCTCGATAGTGAGGATGCCCCCGATGCCCGAGCCGATGACAACGCCCCGTCGGTAAGGATCGCCCGCGTCGAATTCGATCCCGCAATCCTCGGCGGCTTCGGCGGCGGCATAAACACCAAGCATGCAGAATCGATCCATGCGCTTTGCTTCGCGGACGTCGATTCTCTGGGCGCGATCCCAGTCGTGGATCTCGCCGGCGATGCGCGCGGTCCACTGCTCGTCCTGTTCGAAGGCCGTGATGGGACCGATGCCGCAGCGGCCCTCGACGATCGACCGCCACATGCTCGGCACGTCGGTACCGACGTTAGTGACGGCGCCAAGGCCGGTGATAACGACGCGCCGCTTCGGGATGCTGGTCATGCGCAGGAGTTCTCGGGACTCTAGATGAGGAGGCAGCGGCAGGCACCTCCCAGCACGGCCGACTGGCCGGCCGAGACGCTTCCCGGCGCTAGGTCGCCGCGGATGAAGATTCTTCGGAATCGGCCCCGATCGCTTGCTTGATGAAGTCAACCGCTTGGCCGATCGTCTGAATCTTCTCCGCTTGCTCGTCGGGGATCGAGGTCTCGAACTCGTCTTCGAACTCCATGACCAATTCAACCGTATCGAGGCTGTCGGCGTGGAGG
>JACZXL010000324.1 GCA_022571635.1 Planctomycetota bacterium | reverse complement strand
AATTTGGATGGGCGATCCTCTCCCCGGCACCCCCGGAGACTCCCGGCACCCGGCCGACCGTCGCCGGGCCGTCCGTGATGATTGGATCGGCGGATTGGTCCGGCTGCGCTTGAGATTCGCCTGGTTCCGATAGGTCGGGGGCAAACCGGTGGGCGGCTCAGTGGCACGGGCATCTTGCCCGTGCATTTCGTTGTTTTGCTCTTGCACGGGCAAGATGCCCGTGCCACTGAGGTAAGCCGAGACGTCGAATCATCATGTTCTGATGGGGGCGGCGGGCGAACGCGCAAGAGCTGCCTGCACCAGCGTGGCGCAGAGCTCGGGCATATCCAGCCCGGCGTGAGCGGCAGCCATCGGCACCAGTGAATGTGTCGTAAACCCCGGCATGGTGTTGATCTCGAGGAACCACAAGCCGCCGTCATCGAGCATCAGATCCACACGAGCGAGGTCGCGGCAACCGAGCCGGCCAAAGGCGTGCATGGAGATCTCGGCGCAACGCTTGGCGACGTCGGCTGGAACGTCCGGGTCGAGCTTGTACCGCGTGTCGTTGCGAAAGTACTTTGCGTCATAGTCGTAAAACTCAACTGCGGGCACGATCTCGATCAGCGGCAGTGGTTCGTCTTGCACGATGCCGACGGTCAGCTCGCGGCCAGCGATGTACGTCTCCGCCATGATGACGCCGCGCTTGGGGTGTAACCCTGCGCGAGCTTCGTGTACTTCCCGCTCGGTTCGACAAATAAACAGGTCGATGCTCGACCCATCATCAATCGGCTTGAGGACCAATGGGGGCGCGATAGTGCATACATCATTTGCCGCAAGCCGCTGCGCCGTCGGCGTGGGAATACCGTCAGCAGATAGCAGCATCTTCGTCGCCATTTTGTCCATCGCCAACCGCGCCGCGTCGGAGGGCGAGCCGACGAAAGGCTTGCCGAGCAGTTCAAGTCGCTCTTGCAAGCGCCCACCCTCGCCCCATGGTCCGTGCAGGACTGGAAACACGACGTCGCCGCCGAGTTCGCCCAGCTCGTCCACGCTGGGATCGTCGATGATGTGCTCGATCACCGCAAACTGCCCGCAATCGCGCAGCGCCTGCGCCGTCTCCTTGCCGGACATCAGACTGACTTCGCGCTCCGCATCCGGTCCGCCCATGAGTACGAGCACAGTGATGCGATCTGTGGTCAACGTTGGAATCTTTCTACAGGAGTTAAAACACGGAGGGCCACCGAGGGCCACGGAAGATTCATAGGTTCTCTGATTCTCATCTGTATCTTCAACTCATTCACTCCTCTTCAGTTTCTTCTCCGTGGTCCTCCGTGGCCCTCTGTGTTTCAACTTTCTTCCCCCGCCTCGCGCCGTTCCAAATTCTTAACCCACTCCCTCTCTCCTGAATCTCATCTGTGTCTATCTGTGTGCATCTGTGGCTACTCTGATTCCGCCTCGCGCTGCCAGACGACGACCTCGGTTTCAAGTTCGATGCCGGCGTGCTCGTATACTCGTCGGCGAACCAGGTCCAGCAATGCCAAAACATCATCGGCGCGTGCGCCAGGCTCGGTCACGATGAAGTTCGCGTGCTGGGGGCTGATCGACGCCCCGCCGATCGTCTCGCCCTTCAATCCAGCTTCGTCAATGAGCTTCCCCGCCGGGACGCGCTCCTCGGTTACCGGATCGACGGGGTTCTTGAACGTACAACCTGCGGACGAATCCGCCAACGGCTGCGTACTTTTCTTGAACGCGAAGATCTCCTTGACGCGATCGCGCAGCGCCACCGGGTCGGTCGGCTCAAGCTCAAACGTGGCTGAAACGATCACCGGGTCGGGAATATTGGTTGAGCGATACTCGAATCGCAGCTCGTCGGCCGGGTAAGTCACCAGCTCGCCGCTGCGGGTGAGGCAGGTCACGCTGCGGACGACATCGCCGATACAACCGTACGACCCGCCGGCGTTCATGCGGATGATTCCGCCGATCGAGCCGGGGATCCCCGCCATCTGGCTCAAGCCGCCCAGCCCCTGTCGCACCGCGGCCATCAGGGTCTTGGGCATGTCGGCCCCGGCCATCGCCCGCATGATGTTGATCTCGCCCGATCGGTTGTACTTGATCTGGCGGAAAGCGGGGGCATCGAGCTTGACGACGAGCCCATCAACACCGTCGTCGGCGACGAGCAGGTTCGCGCCGCCGCCGAGGATGCGCAGCGGCGTGCCCGAGCGCCGGCAGCGCTTCACGAGCGCGGCCAGGTCGTCGACGGATTGTGGCCGCACGAGCAGATCAGCCCGCCCGCCGATCCCATACCACGTCATCACGCCGATCGCCGCGTCGGGCTCGACCGTGACGTCAAGATCGCTGAACAAACTGGAGGAGCTTGAAGAAGGCATGGGGGCAGCAAGGCATCATGGCATCGAGGCATCGTGGCATCAAGCGGGAAAAAGAGGGCACTAGGCACTAGGCATTTGGCACTAGGCAAGACATTGAGCGCCGTGTTTCGCCGGCGGGCTTGACCCGCCGGGGGGACCGGAGCAACGTGCCGTTTCGCCGATGGCATCGAGGCATCGTGGCATCGTGGCCTCAACGGTAGAAGGCCGTGCAGCCCCGCCGGCCGAGCACCAGCAGCGTCTGATCGATGCACCCAACCGCCCGCAGAGCTGCCTGTGGTCGCCCTCTAAAAAAAGATTTCCCAAGTCGCGCAAGATTCCTTCAAAACCGGCGTATATACCCGTAGAACGCCTTTTCCAGATCGAAGGCCTGAGACCTCCTACACCTGATATCTCCCAAACAAAAAGGAGAAGTTGCCCATGAGATACACCTACATTCTTTGTGTTTCCGTCGCCGCGTGCCTGAGCTGGCCCGCGATCTGGTCCGCCGCGGCCTCCGCCGACCTCGGCGACCAACTCTTCAAGCTCCTGCCCGATGACGGCGAGGAGGGCGACTACTTCGGCACCTCCGTCGCGATCAGCGGCCCCACCGCCATCGTTGGAGCACGTTGGGACGATGCACCCGGCTACGACTCCGGCTCCGCGTACCTCTTTGACATCACCACGGGACGCCAGACCGCCAAGCTCCTTCCCGGCGTCGCCGCGACTGGCGACAACTTCGGCACCTCCGTCGCGATCAGCGGCGCCACCGCCATCGTCGGTGCCTTGTATGACGACGACAACGGCGCCACCTCCGGCTCGGCCTACCTCTTCGACATCTCTGACCCCGCGAACCCCACGCAGCTCTTCAAGCTCCTGCCCGACGACGGGGCGGCGGACGACCGGTTCGGCGTCTCCGTCGCGATCAGCAGCGCCACCGCCATCGTTGGGGCCTACCACGACGACGACAACGGCGCCATCTCCGGCTCCGCCTACCTCTTCGACACCACCACGGGCCG
>JACZXL010000323.1 GCA_022571635.1 Planctomycetota bacterium | reverse complement strand
AGCGAAACGAGTCGGCCGAGACGTTGCTGCTCGGCGGTGAGTCGTTCGATTGATTGACGCACCCGGTTGATGTGGTTGCGCAGCTCGAGGATTTCCCTGAGTGGGGCGTCGTCGCGCTTCTCGAGAAGTTCGAGCAGTTCGGTTTCGATGCGTCGTTCGTTTCGCAGGCGGGCGTCGAGATCGACGACCTGGCTGGTGACATCTTCGCCGCGCGAATCTTCGCTGCGGACTTCACCGAGCTGCCGCAGTTGGTTGAGCACTTCCGAGAGACGATCGGCCGTGACGCGCAGTGTGAGGCTGGCTTGCATCTCGTCGCCGGTGCCGGTCAACGATGAAGCTTCGAGGTATTCACTGCGCGCTTCGCTCGGGAGTTGCGTGGCTTTGAGAAACGTCGCGTGCACATCATCGGTCAGCAGTTCGATCGTCGCTTTGCGGATGACATGGCGATCGAGAGGGGGAAGATTGTCGATCTGCGCGCCCACACCGGCGATTAGGTCTAGGGAGTTTCCCCCAACCGTGCTCCGTCGACCGGGCAATCCGGCGCCACCCATTCCAAGTCCGCCACCATCGCCGTCGATGAGTGAAGCGTAACCCGGTGCGGTCATCGTGGCATCGGGTGGCCCTGGTGGCGCTTCCCCCCCACCCAAGTCATATTGAGCGACTGACCCTAAATAGCCCAAGCTTCGGAGATTGCTCAGGCTTTCCATGCTCTTTGGCGTCACTCTTGCATCGTTTAACGAAGGCAGTATGAGTGTCGAAGCAATCACGAGTCCACCCACAATCGTAATAACTGCGGCGATCGCCGGAATGCGCCGATGGAGCAACGTCGCCAACCAGAATCGCGATGTAGGTTCTTGTGTTTCATGAGCGTTCATCGCTTTCTGCCACAAGTCCGTCGATTCCCCTTCCCAGCGCGTCATCTGCGCAAGTTGATCTTCAAGTTGGTCTTTTTCAATGTCAGTCATCTGATCGCCTCTACGCGCATGGCTCGGCGCAGCTCATTCAGCGCCGCATGCAATCGTGATTTCAATGTGCCCAGTGGAATGTTGAGAACCTCAGCGGCCTGTTCGTGGTTCATTGAATCGTGATAACACAGCAGGATCGTTTCGCGTTTCGTTCGATCGAGTGCGCTGATCGCTTCGTGCAGCTCGCTGTTTCGCTCTCTGTGGATCAAGTCATCCTCCGGCGGCGTCTGCGTCTTGAGGTTTCGTTGTTGCTCATCGGAGCTGTTTCGCGGAACTCGTTTGCGATGAAGGTCGCGGCAGCAGTTGATCGTGATGCGATACATCCAGGTCTTGAAGCTGCTTGAGCCGTTGAACGAAGCGCTGTGGCGGATCACGCGCAACCACGCTTCTTGGACCGCATCGCAGGCCCGAGTTCGGGCGCCGAGCAGGCCGCCGGCCAGTCCCAGCAGCGGCTTTTCGTAGCGATCCGCCAGTTCACCCAGGGAGGCGCGATCGCCCTTGACGAACGCCCGCAGCAGTTGTTCATCCGTGGTCTTGGTGTCCATGGTCACCTACGTATCCGCCGGATTAGACCAGCATGGAGGCAACTTGGTTCGAGAGAATGCGAATTAGAGCGAGAAGAATGCAGATTCACCGCAGAGACGCAGAGGACGCAGAGAGAACAGAACAGATGAATTGGCTTCGGTTGGCTGACGTATGCCTCTTCTGGAACCCATTCCCATCCTTATCTTTCCTGCCTCTGCGATCTCTGCGTCTCTGCGGTGAATCTTCTTCCTACGTGAACAGCAGATGCGCTTGGTGGTGATGGCGGATGATCGTCCGGGGGCGGGGGCAGGGCCGGGGGCGGGGCGAGACGCTACTATGACCGGCCGGTCCAAACGAGGAGAACCGCATGGTTGGGACGAATCTGGCTGAGATTGAAGCCGCCGCGGCGAAGTTCCGTGACGACTACGTCAACACGAAGCAGCAGATCCAAAAGGTGATCGTCGGGCACGAGGAGATCATCGACGGGGTGCTGACGTGCCTGTTCGCCAACGGCCACGCCCTGCTGGAGGGGGTGCCGGGGCTGGGCAAGACCCTGCTCATCCGCTCGCTCGCCGAAGCGTTGCAGTTGAGCTTTTCGCGCATTCAGTTCACGCCGGACCTGATGCCCGCGGACGTGACGGGTACGACAATCGTGGTGGAGTCCGAAGGCGGGCGTGAATTTCAATTCCGCAAGGGGCCGATCTTTGCGCAGATCGTATTGGCGGACGAGATCAACCGGGCCACGCCCAAGACGCAGTCCGCGCTGTTGGAGGCGATGCAGGAGCACACCGTCACGGTCGGCGACGAGACGTACAAGCTTGACGAGCCGTTCTTTGTAATGGCGACGCAAAACCCCATCGAGCAGGAAGGAACGTACCCGCTTCCCGAAGCGCAGTTGGATCGGTTCTTCTTCAAACTGCAGGTGGGGTACTCCAATCGCGAGCAGCTTTCACAGATTCTCGATCGTACGACGACGGGGGCCGAAGCTCAGATCGAACGCACCGTGGACGGGCCGACGATCCTCGAGCATCAGCGACTGGTGCGCAAGGTTGTGGTGGCTCCGCACATTCAGGACTACGCGGTGCGATTGGTGCTGGCGACACATCCGCAGGGCGAGCTGGCCACGCCGACGGTCAATCAGTTCCTTCGGTTCGGGGCGAGCCCACGAGCGGCACAGGCGCTGGTATTGGCGGGGAAGGTCCGGGCGCTGCTGGATAGTCGGGGCAACGTGTCGGTGGAAGATGTTCGTGCCGTCGTGTTGCCGGCGATGCGCCACCGCTTGCTGCTGAACTTTGAAGGTGAGGCTGAGGGCAAGAGCACGGACGAGATTCTGCAGAACATCGTGGACACGGTGCCGGCGGACGTGGGGGTTGGGGTCGGCGCGGCGTGAATACAGCGAGCCGCCGGCAGTGGACGACGAGCGACACCTCGCCTCGTTCACGCGGACGAATCTGCGAAGAGCATCAGCCCAAGCCGACGATCGAGCCGTGCTGGGCAATCAGGCGCTCCATGCGTGATGCGATCGTCGGGATTTTGGCGGAGTCAAGTCGCGTACAACAGACGACGAGCATTTCCACTAATCCGTGATAGTCGCTCACACTGATATGCTCGGGTCCGACGCGGGCTCGGCGTCGCCCCGCAGCCACGCCGTCGATATCCACCATGTTGTGATAGTTTCCCAACGGGAGGCAGAGACAGGTGGATTCGTAGCCGTAGCTCGAAAATGTCGTGGCCTCGCAGGTCCCGCCGGGCATGAGCTTGCGCTGCCATTTGAATGATGGATGACGCTGTTGGTGGAGCGTCATGATCGCGCTGATGCGATTGGTAAGTTGTGGGCCAAAGACGCTGGCTTTATCTCCAACGCGAACGATCGGCCCGTCCCCGAT
>JACZXL010000088.1 GCA_022571635.1 Planctomycetota bacterium | reverse complement strand
TGAGGACCTCGGGTTGCCCCTGTGCGGTCGCGGTTGCGACGGCCCGTTCCAAGAGGCGCTGCGCCGTACGTGGCTGGCGGTACACCGTTTGGTAGATCGATGCCGTCTCGATCAGGCTCGGCGCGGCAAAGCTCGAACCGCCAAACAATACCGCGCACCTGGCGAACATGACGGCCGCGTCCCGTTCCCGCCCCACGCCGGTCAGCGCCATCCCATATTGATACAGGAACCGGCTCAGGTCGCGATCGCCCGGGGCCTCGGCGACACGCTCACAGATCGCCAACGCATCCACCGGTCGCTGTGCTGTCAGCATCCGGTCGATCGCCTCGGCTGAGTCCGGGCCGGCGGACGGCGACGGCGTCGGTGCGGGAGGCGGGGTCGGCTTGGTCGGTTTTACCGTTCGAGACGGCGCGGGTTTTTCGCCGCCCTTGGGCTGATCCTGTACCGCTGGGGTTGCCGCCTCGGTGGTCGGCTTGTCGATCTGCGACTTCAAGATGCCGGAGATCGTGGAGCCGGGCTCGATCGGCGGTCCCTGGTAGGCGGCGGCGAGTCGATCGTGCACCGGACGAATGCGCTGGGTCATTTCGCGAACCGCCCGGCGAAGTTGCGATGACGTGACCTTGCGGCCGGCTTGATTCAACAGATCCATGGCTTCCTTCGTCGCCGCGTAGGTCGGCTCGTTCACCTCGCCCCTGGGGCTCAGCCGCTGCCAGTACGGATCGTCCTGGATCAAAAAGACGGCGGCAGCGTGACCGGCGGCCTGGACATATTCACCCTGATAGTTGTGGACCCGGGCCAGTCGCTGTTCGACCCACAGCCGCTGGAGCGTCGTCTGGGCCCGAAGCGCCGCCACCAGCAGATGATCGATCGCGTTTGCGTACAGCCCCTCGGCGATCCAGGCCTCCGCCTGGTCGAGTTGCTCCAGCCCGTCGAAACCCAACGCTTCGATCTCGTTCAAGGCGCGGTGCTGCTGGCGATTCAGCGGGTCCAGGAAATAGACGCGCCCGTTCTGAATCGCGCGGATCGTGCAGCCGCGCAGGGGAATCGAGGAACCGTCCAGTGTGACACTGTCGGCGTGAGCGCTGCCCGTCAGGGCTAACCCAAGGCAGAGCATGGCGGCGTGTCGTCTCATGGCGCAGTGAGCCCCAACTCGGCCGCGTCGAGGAACTTGTATCCGTTCGGGCCGCCGTGCTCGTCCGCTATTCTTCGCAGCGTTTCAAGCGGATCGGGATACAGAAACTGCACGCAACTTATTTGTGTGCCGCGCCGCCCCGTCTTGGGGTCTTTGGGGTTGAGCTGGTCAAGCTGGGCCAGCAGCTCTTCCTGGGGGATCTCGAACTCTCCGGAGCCGGTGATATTGTCACTGAGCAGGAAGATGACATCCGGCTTGAAGCTCAGCGCTTTTTCAATCGCCGCCAGCGGATTGGACCGCCCTGCGGGAATGACGTTCTCGTCGATCCAGCGCAGCGCCGCCACTTTCGCATCGGGCGTAGCGCTGAGAAGGCGCGTGGTCGGCGGCACCATCAGCGCCTCGTTGCGCTGAAAGAACACAAGCCCGAAGCGTTGCTGCGGAGTCAGTCGCGCCAACGATCGCGCCAGTTCCTCAATGACGATCTGCAGCGAGCGGATCATCGAGCCCGACGCGTCGATGACATACACGATCCGCCGGGCGTTCGTGCTGCGCAGGCCGACGAACGTGGCGGCGTTCTGGGTCGGGTCCGGGGCAAACTCGATCAACGGCGACGGCCCGACCGCATCGGAAATCACACTGAGCGGATCGACGTCCAGCTCCGCTAATTGCTCCGACAGCAGCTTCTCCAACGGCTCGATCGGGGCCCGGTCCGGGGTCAGTGGCTCGTCGGGCGTGTCGAGGTCGTCGTTGAGCGAGGCCAGCGGCTGATACGCCAGGGCGTTGAACTCGGCCACGATCAGCGTCGGCTGGTGGTCCTCCTTCAGCGTGACGACGGTCCACGTCAGCACGAAGCCCAATGCCACCAGGCCCGCGTGCAGCGCCACCGAGACCGCCCAGGGGGCGATGCGCTTGACGGCCCGTTCGGTGTCAGACTCGGCCCCCAGGACAGCCAGTCGTTGTGTTGACCGGCCGGGCTGGCTGGAATGATCAGTGGAAGGGGACGATTCTCGCGGCACGGCCAGCGCTCCGACCACCGCGCACTGTGGGGCGATGCAGCGGCGGCTCTAGCATAGGTGCTCAGACCCCGCTTGGCACGACCGCTCTCGCCGGTCAGACCTCGTCGTCCTCGTCGTCATCCTCGTCGACGGTCTTGCGGAACAACGCTCGGTCCAGGCTGATCGGCCCCGCCCCGGTCAGGAACACGCCGAACGCCAGGACGAATAGCCCAAGCTGGGTGAACATTCCGGTGAACACGTCCATGGGCAGGTTGAACAGCCCCGTAAACAGGTTCCCAGCGCCCAGTAGGGCCGGCAAGGAGGTGACGTAAAATGCCACGCCCATGACGATGGCTAGACCCAGCCCCCAGACCCGGCTGAACAACCCGACGAACAGCAGCCCGCCGCCGACCAACTCCGTGAACGCCGTCAATCTGGCCATCCAGACTGGGGCGGGTAGGCCTGCTTTCTCAACCAGCAACGTCACGTGATGAAGCCCCTTGGCGCGGTACGTACCGGTTGCGGGCGCCTCGGCTTCAGCTGGGGGCGTGTCCTCGCCCAAATCCAGGACCTCTTCAACGACCTCAGCCGCTGCCGGCGGTGGATCCTGCACCGCAGCGGGCGTGGGATCGGTTGTTGGATCATCGTCCTGGAACGACGCCAAGACAATTGATCGACCGGTGCTAAGGCTCGCCTGGCTCGGCGCATCAATCACGCCCAGATCGATCAGCTTCTGCGCATCGGCCCCGGAAAACTCGACGTCCTTAAACTTGTTGTATCCGCCCGGCAAAAAGGCCGCGCAAAGCACAATGCGGCTCAACGTCGGGATAATGCAGGTACCGGCTGTACTACTGAAGCTCATGGTGCTGACTCCTGGGACCGAAACCTCTTCTTGCCCATGCGACTCGACCCGTCCATAATCCTACTCTCTAACTCGCCGCGGGCGTGGCGGAACTGGTAGACGCGCGGGATTTAGGATCCCGTGGGGCAACCCGTGCAGGTTCGACTCCTGTCGCCCGCACTTGGGACCGGGGCCCAAAACTGATTGGCCCGGGCCCCGCTTCGATTTCATCGGCTGAGCCGTGCAACCGCCTGGACCAACGCTGCGAACAGCATCCCAAGCCGGGTTGTTATCGCTGCTTTTTGGCCGTTATCGTGACCTTGTATCGTTCCCCGTCGCACTGGCAGAGTCGGTCGGGCGTGCCGGACTCTGGCGACGGGGTTTTTTTGCGCCAATCTCCGATCCCCCCTCCCCCGAAGCCGGACCTGACGAGTGAGCGCAGCGAGCGAGGAAGGTCCGGGTCCTACCGCACATAAACCGGAACACCAGGGCGGCAAATCACCCTCCTAGGCGTACGCCGGCCATTCCCGTCTAAACTGATCCACCCCCAAGCCGGTTCTGACGATGGATCGTGACAGGCCGGCCGGGCCGAAGCGGGTTGTCGTGCGATGTCACAGTGTTGGTCTCCCACATCCTGGCGATCGAGGAAGGCGACCCAGCAGCCTAGCTATCCCTGCCCCGAGGCCGTCGATCGCGCCGTTGAGCAACTCGCCAAGCTTCCGCCGTTGGTCACGTCCTGGGAGATCGAGTCGCTGAAGTCGCAGTTGGCCGAGGCTGCGGCCGGCCGACGGTTCCTGCTGCAAGGCGGCGACTGCGCCGAGAGCCTTGAGGAGTGCGAATCAGCCAATATCGCCGCTAAGCTCAAGATCCTGTTGCAGATGAGCCTGGTGCTCGTGCACGGCACGCGCAAGCGCATCATCCGCGTGGGGCGATTCGCCGGGCAGTACGCCAAGCCCCGCTCCGAAGATACCGAGACGCGCGACGGAGTGACGCTCCCCAGTTATCGAGGCGATTTGATCAACCGCTTACCCTTCACCGAAGCCGATCGCACGCCCAATCCTGAGTTGATGCTGCGCGCGTACGAGCGTTCGGCCCTCACGCTCAATTTCATTCGCAGCCTCATCGACGGCGGGTTCGCGGACCTGCACCACCCCGAGTATTGGGACCTCGCGTTCGTCGAGCATTCACCCCGCGCTGCCGAGTATCAACGCATCGTCGAGTCGATCGGCGACTCGCTTCGGTTTATGGAAACACTGGCGGGAACGAGTATCGGCGAGATCAACCGCGTCGATTTCTATACCAGCCACGAAGGTCTGCACCTGCTGTATGAACAGGCCCAAACGCGACAGGTCCCGCGCCGCACCGGATGGTATAACCTCGCGACGCACTTTCCCTGGATCGGCATGCGCACCGCCGATCCGGACGGCGCACATATCGAGTACTTCCGCGGGATCGCTAATCCCATCGCCGTCAAGATCGGCCCGACGATGACGCGCGAGATTCTGCTGCGCCTGATGGACGAGCTTCATCCCGATGATGAGCCGGGTCGGTTGACGCTGATCCATCGTTTTGGCGCTCACAAGATCGCCAAGGGTTTGCCGCCGCTGATCGAGGCCGTCAAGGAAACCGGCAAGACCGTGTTGTTTTGTTGCGATCCCATGCACGGCAACACGCAGCGCACCGCCAACGGCGTCAAGACGCGCAACTTCGATCACATCCTCGCTGAGATCGAGCAAGCGTTCGAGATTCACGACAACGCGGGGACGTATCTTGGCGGGGTCCACATCGAGCTCACCGGCGAGGACGTGACCGAATGTGTCGGCGGCGCGCGCGGACTCGCCGAAGCCGACCTCTCCCGCGCGTATAAATCGCAAGTCGATCCGCGCTTGAATTACGAGCAAGCGCTGGAGTTGGCGTTACTGATCGCGCGCCGCGTGAGTCGGATGAACAGCACAAGCCGGACCTGACGATCCCGATTCCCAACCATTCCCATTTAGCCGCGGGGCTCGCCCCGCGTCGGAAGCAAGAAGACGCACCGCAGAGCCGCAGAGATCGCAGAGGATGGGACCATGTTTAGCGGCGGCTCTCCGAGTTGCGTCTATTGCTCAAAGCCGAAGGTGTATTGACCGCCGGGCTTCTTACTGGCAACTCGTTGCCAGAGATGAGCTCCTGCCTTGTCTGCCGAACAGAAAATGAGGCGGTAGAGCGGCTGCCCTTGCGGCCGCGCTATGCGTTCGTACTCGAACTGGGAATACCCCAACGTTCGGATCTGCTCGGCGTAAACCTGGGTCAACGTAGCAGCCCAGTTATCCTGTGGCTCTGCCATCATGCGATCGTACCACACGTCAGTTCCGAGTACCCTGTCTAGGTTTGAATCTGGTTTTCCCTGATAAACATTTTCCCAGTTTCGAAGTGCGTCAAGATGATCTGGGAAAAAGATTACGAGGTCGGTGCGGCGCTGCGCCAGTTTTTGAAGAGTGCTAAAGTGCAAATGCAGACCATAGGGATCAAGGAACGCAAGTGTCAGGGAGCGTTCCGGTATCTGGTTCATGATTGGATCAATCGCCTGATTTGCATCGCCGTTGAGTAGCTGAGGCTCACCCGGCTGGTCGAAACCGCCGATGCGCGTCGAAAGGGCCTGGAACTTTGTCTTGTCCAGTTCGCATAGATGAAGTCTGCTGAAGCGATGAGGGGCCTGTGCTGCGATCAACGGTGAACCCCAATCCAAGCCGTTACCGCGCAGCCTTTCGATCCCTGCTCCGGCAAATAGGTCGATATAGTGCAGCCCGCTCCACGACTTCGACTTCATAGACGTGGTGAAGGCATCGATGTATCGTCTCAAGAAGTGGTGCTTGTGGGCCGACCACGGGCCGACCTGCTCGATAGAGAGCCCATCGTCTTTAGGCGGTTCCAGTTCGAACACGTTTGAATCCCCTGGAACTAGAGCTCTTCGGCATCTCATCCCACGTGCGTTGGTCCAACACGCGCCCGGTCGCCTTCTTGTTTGTTCCGCCCCACTGTTTGAAGAAGAACGGCACGCCTTGCGCGACACAGCGATCGCGTATCTGCGTGACCCATTCCTTCTGCATCGGCCGTGCGCCAGGCCCCGATTCGCCGCCCACGATGACCCATTGGATCCCGCTCAGCGGCAGACGTGGTAGCGCGCAGAGCAGCGGTTCCAAGGAAAGGAACCGCACCGTCGCCTTGATGCGCACCAGATCTTTGATGCGATGGGTTGTGAGCATGTTCTCCACGCTCGTGCCCATCCAGATATTGTCCGTCCAATTCAACCTTGGCGCATACGCGGCCGCGATCTCCGGCCGCTTCGTCAGAATCTGGAACGTGTGTTGTGGCGCGTCGTTCATGGACGCAAACACGCGCTTGATGAACCGCAACGGAACATCTTTGTGGAACAGGTCGCTCATCGAGTTGACGAAGATCAATCGCGGCTTACGCCATCGATGAGGGATCGACAGACGATCCTCGTGACACTTCATCACGCCGTTGAAGTGGCGCTCGCCTCGGCGGTTGACGGACGTGATGCCCTCGTAGGCGGCGCTGCCCATCTGTTCGAGGCGATAGGACATCCGCGCGGCGTAGCAGTGATCGCACCCCATGGAGACGCGCGTGCAGCCGGTCACGGGGTTCCACGTCGCCTCGGTCCACTCGATCGATGATCCCACGGCCATGACTCGTCCTCCCTCGCAAGCCTAACAAATAGCGTACATTCTCACGATGCACTTGTCATCGGCCAGCGTGGCTCAATTAGTCGAATCCGGCTCTGTACTACCCGCCCCCGCCAACGCTAATGCCTGCTTCAATCGGTGGCGATACATGAACAGCAGGACAATGCCCCAGATGCCGAAGACGAGCACGGGGATGCCGAAGACGACTTGGCCGACCATCAGTGCTATCTCGAACCCTCCGAACGACATGCTGGTGTTGTAGTACGCTGCGGTGACGAGTTGGACGATCGCGGCAGCCGCAGCGGGGATGGTGTACCCCCACATGACCAGGCGCGTACTCTTGGCGAGCTTGTCGGCTGGGACGCGCAACGCGATCGATCGAGCATAAACGAACAGGGCGAACAATCCGATCAACCCCGATCCTGTGCTGAGCAAAGATAGCGTCCATGCGAATCCGGCCTGTACAGGAGCGTCTGCCATTTCCATCGTCGCCATGCTGTACATGTCTGGATCGAGCGCGAATCCAAGAAGTCCACTCGCGGTCGAGAGTATCAACGCGACTCTCGCTATTCGTCTTGCCGAGAGGGGGTCCTCTTCGTGAAGCGGACTCGGTTCCGGCGACGTGATTCTCCAATAGGCGATCAACTGCATGCACCCGATTCCGGCGAAGAGCAAAATCAATGCGGTCACTAAAGGCAGGGATGTTTCACCCGTCCCCCCAATGAGCAATATAAAGCTAATCGCAAAGATGAAGCCGACAACCAATCCTGCGAATATCGTCACGATCAGGAGCGTCAAGCCGGACCTGAAACGGCCCAGCCAGACCGGATCACAAAAGCGAAGTAGAAACGCGTGAAGCGTTTTCTCGATCGCCATCTCGCACTCGGGACAGCGACCGGCAAGCTCCAGTCCGCGCAGGTTGTAACCACAGTGACGGCAGGCCACGTCCTCAGCCAATCGACCATCCTGATCCAACGCCACCGCAACCGTCCCCGGCTCCCGGGGCGCAATCGGCGGGGCAACGATCGGCGGCGGCTCGATGTAAGATTCGTCCATGCCGTGACCCCTTTGCTGGACCCTCATTCACCTTCCAGGATAACGGATTCGTAATCGCTGTCATCGAACAGGTCGCGCCACAAATCGGCGAGCCGTCGTTCGCGATCCCCCCCATCCCCGTCGCGGGTTTCGATCCCCGTCGGATAGGCGCGCGGCTCGGGGTTGCCCCGTTCGATCGCGATCCCCCACATCGGCGCAAAGCCTCCGGGCGTCAGCGAATATCGCACGTCCCCAATGAGAATCGGATCGTCCGCCGCACTGCCTATGACGGCCAGATAGCCATCCGCGAAATGCGAGAAGGTTTCAAAGCTCGATCGTATGTGCTCATCTTCTTTGAGCGGCGCCGCAAGATCATCGAGCCGCGCCAGCGCCGCCGACTCACCTCGCTTGACCATCACGTGTCCAAACCACGGCGCGCGCACCGCATCGGCATACAGCATCCCGTCCGCTTCGTAGATCGATCGCCAGAGGATCTGATTGCCGAGCGTGGGCATGACCCGACCGCGCGCGATCTCGTGTCCGCGCTGCTGGGCCAATGTCTGCTGCACGTTCATCACCCGCGCGTGTTGCACGACGCTCATGCCCAGATAAACGAACGCATAGGCCAGAGCGATTCGAGCCGGGCGCGTGGAACCGCGCGCCAGCGCCCACACCACGCCGATGAGAATCGGCAGCGTAAACAGCGGGTCGATGATGCTCATGTTGTCCCAGGCGTAGCGCGCGTTCGTGAACGGCCAGAGCAGATACGTGCCGTAGCTCGTGCAGCAATCGATCAGTCCGTGGGTGGCCCAGCCGACGGTCGCGGCGCCGATCGCCAGTTTCCAATGTTGACGCCAGTGTGAGCGCAGCAGGAATGGCAGCGCCGCGATCAGCCCGCCAATGGGAATGAACACCAGGGCATGCGTGAAATGCCGGTGCATGTCCCAGGCGACGATCGGGTCGCTGAACCGGAAGAAGACGTCGATATCCGGCAAGATTCCGCCGATCGCGCCGAACAGCGCCGCGCTCCGCCCGAGCTTCTTATTGAAGATCGCCTGGGCCACGATCGCGCCGCACACTGTCTGGGTGATGGGGTCCATGATGATCTCGTGATGCTCGCTAACTGTAGGCGGGCGGTTGCCCGCGGATTTCCATCCGCGGCTATTGAATGAGAAGTTGCATGAGGGCGACAGCCGTCCCGATTTCATCGGGAGTAACCTGCGGATATCTGCGAACGCAGACTACCCTACATCCACGAATCGCTGCTATCGTATTGACCGTGAAGGGTTGGATAGCACGAATCACGATTTGCCTACTGCTCGGTGCGATCACCACAATCGCCGTTGCGTGGGCGTGCGCATGGTGGATCAATGTTGGTCAGGGTGATTTTCGCGAAGGTTGGCATGATGCACAACAAACGGAATGGATGCGAGGCTGGCGAATCACGCGTCGCGACGCCTTCGGCGCGAATCGAGTTGTGGCCATGGCCCGTGGCACTGTGCCTGTACCCCCAAAGGCCCCCATTGCAATTCTAACTCGCGAGGAGCTTGTGCCCTGGTGGAGCAATTTGTCCCAAGTTATGGACGAGCAGGTTCGAGCGGTCCACGCCCAAGAGTCCACACGCAGAGCGCAAGGCGACAAGACCACAGTGCGGCCGACAGTGTTGTTTGACGACGCTCGCGGTTGGCCTTTGCCGGCTCTTCGGTGTCGTTGGGATCACGGTCTGGTGCCCGGCGGACCCGAAGGAGGCGAAATCCTCCAAGGCGGCATCGAGTTGGAGCCGGCGAATCCCCAGCAAGTGAGTTCGCTCAGTATCGACGACCAGCGTGCGTTACCGTATTGGCCAATCTGGCGAGGACTCGCGGTCGACACATTGTTCTACGCAACGATCTTGTTCGTTCTTCTCGGAGGCATCGGTTTTACGCGCCGCGAGCTGCGACGGGTTCGCGGACGATGTATCAAATGCGGATACGACCTGCGCGGGGATTTCTCAACCGGCTGCTCCGAATGCGGCTGGGGGCGGTAGAACGGCCGCGGAGCCGTACGAGGAGAAACGACCTGCCGGAAGTGACACAGCAGGCTACACTATCGCCCAATGCGACGAAGACGCGTGGTCATCACTGGTCTGGGGCCCGTCACCGGGTTCGGCATCGGCATCGAGCCGTTGTGGGACGCGATGATCGAGGGGCGCTCAGCGATCAAGCGCATCGAGCGGTTCAATCCCTGCGGTTTTCCGTGCAAGGTTGCGGCGGTGCTGAGCGAGGATCAGCTGATCATCCGCAAGCTCGTGCCCAAGAGCGACCGCAAGGCGACGAAAGTGATGTGTCGCGACACCGAGCTGGCGGTGGCGGCGGCGGGGGCGGCGGTGCGGGACGCCGGCCTCATCACCAAGGCGATCGACCCGCAGGCGGCCCCGACGATCGCGCCTGATCGCATGGGATGCCACATCGGAGCCGGGCTCATCGCAGCCGATGTCGACGAGTTGACGGCAGCGCTGTGGACCAGCCGGGCTGCGGACGGCCGCTTCGATCTGCGCCATTGGGGCGCCTCGGGCATGGAGAACCTCACGCCGTTGTGGTTGCTGAAGTACCTGCCCAACATGCTGGCGTGTCACGTGACGATCATTCACGATTGCCAGGGCCCGAGCAACACGATCACCTGTTGCGAAGCGAGCAGCGGTCTTTCGATCGGCGAGTCGATGCGGGTCATTCAGCGCGGCGCAGCCGAGGCGTGTTTGTCCGGCGGGGCCGAGTCCAAGGTGAACCCCATGGCGTTCCTGAGGCAACACTTCGCCGGGCGCTTGGCGACAACCCGGGATGATGAAGACCCGGCAGCGGTGGTTCGGCCGTTCGATCCGAACGCGCGCGGGAGCGTGATCGGCGAGGGCGGGGGCATCATCGTGCTCGAGGCGTTGGATTCCGCCGAGGCTCGTAACGCCGATCCGTACGCCGAACTCGTGGGCTTTGCCTCAACGCAGTCACAATGTCCCGATGCGACGGGGCTGGAGGCGGAGCCGGACGGTGGAGGCATCGCCGACGCCATCGAGATCGCCCTGGCGCAGGCGGGCGCGTCACCTGACGAGATTGACGCGCTGGCGCCGTTTGGTTCCAGTATCGCCGCGATCGATCAGGCGGAATCGGCGGCGATCAAGCGGGTGTTCGGCTCGCGGGCGGCGGATATCCCGATGATTACAACTGTGCCGAATGCCGGCAACTGCAACGCCGGGGCGGGCGGAGTCGCCGTCGCCGTCGCGGCCAAGGCGATGAAGACCCAGACGCTGCCGGCGCGGTTGAACACGACGGGCGCCGACGGCCTGAACGCCGACGCCGCGCCGTCTCGAAGCGCCGATTTGCGGCGTGTGCTGGTATTTACGACGAGCCAGGGTGGACAGAACGTCGCGCTAGTGCTCAGGAGCATGGACTAATTCGCGCGCGGCGCCGCCCGCTTAAGCGGGCTGCGCCGAGTGGCAACAAACGCCGAGTGGCAACAAACGCCGGGTGGCAACAAATATCCCATGATCGATCAAAACAACAACCCGCGCGTCGTCATCACCGGCATGGGCTGGATCACGCCGCTGGGGCACGACCTCCGGAGCGTCTGGTCGAAGCTGACGGCCGGCGCGTCGGGCATCAGACCCATTACGAGTTTCGATGCCTCCACATTCCCGACGTCGTTTGCGGCGCAGGTTCGCGATTACGATTTTACCACGTACCTCAACGATCCTTCGCTGCATGAACACGCGACCGTCAATACGCAGTTTGCGCTCGGTGCGGCCCGGCAGGCGTGGGATCAGGCGCATTTGAGCGATGGCAACGGCCTCGACCTTCGTCGGGTGGGAATCTACCTCGGCGCCGGAGAAGGCGTGCTCGACTTCGATGCCTATGCGAAAGTGGACCTGGCCGGTTGGGATCCGCAGGTCGGCGCCGTGGACGCCCGCAAGTGGGCGCATGCGGCCTACGAGGCGATGGATTCGCACGATGAAATCGGGCAGGAGCCGAACATGCCCATCAGCCACATCGCCCGGGAGTTCGGTATTCGGGGGCCGGCCTGCAACTGCCTCACCGCGTGCGCCGCCAGCACGCAAGCGATCGGCGAGGCGGTGGATATGCTTCACCGAGGCGACGCCGACGTGATGATCTCCGGCGGCACGCACACGATGATCCACGTGCTGGGCGTGACCGGCTTCAATCGACTCACCGCGCTGTCAACCCGCACCGACGATCCGCCCAGCGCATCGCGCCCGTTCAGCCGAACCCGCGATGGATTTGTCATGGGCGAGGGGGCGGGCGTCGTGGTGCTGGAGACGCTCGATCATGCCCTGGCGCGGGGAGCGACGCCGGTGGCCGAGATCATCGGGTACGGCTCCAGCGCCGACGCCTTTCGTATCACGGATATTCACCCGCAGGGGCGCGGGCCCGCCGCCGCCATACGCCAGGCGCTGCGCCAAGCCGACATCGATCC
Source organism: Planctomycetota bacterium (assembly GCA_022571635.1). Taxonomy (GTDB): domain Bacteria; phylum Planctomycetota; class Phycisphaerae; order Phycisphaerales; family SM1A02; genus JADFNO01. The sequence continues at coordinate 484 of JACZXL010000088.1, read as the reverse complement.
CCAGGCCACTGATTCGGCCGGCCGGCCCTTCATTCATTACATCTCCGCCCACGGCACCGGCACCATGGAGAACGACTCGATTGAAACCCTGGCGATCAAGAGCGTGTTCGGCGACAACGCCCCCCGAATTCCCATCAGCTCGATCAAGTCGATGATGGGTCATCTCATCGCCGCCGCCGGCGTCGTGGAGTTGATCACATGCGTGTTGGCGCTGGAGCATCAAATCGTGCCGCCCACCATCAATCTTCACGCACCCGATCCCGAGCTTGACTTGGATTATGTGCCCAATGACGCCCGTTCTTTGAAGTTAGACGTCTGCTTGTCCAATTCATTCGGCTTCGGCGGTCAGAACGACACGTTAATTGTGAAGCGATACGAATAGACGTGTAGCCCCGCCGGCCACGGCGGGTCGAACGGCAACGTGCGCCCGTCGCGCCATCCACGCCGCGTAGGCGCGGCGGCTTCACGTCTGTGATCGCTCAAG
>JACZXL010000322.1 GCA_022571635.1 Planctomycetota bacterium | reverse complement strand
CGCAGATCAACGTTCATTAGAGCATGGTACCGAAGCGTTGCCAAAGGGTGACCATTCGCTCGACTGGCAGCGCTTCGGGACGGAGGTCAGCGGTGACGCCGGCGGGCCATTCGCAATCACGGCCAAGAATCGTTCCGAGTTGCTTGCGGCGCTTGGTGAAGAGTTGTGTGACGAAGCGCGCAAAGTCTTGGCGCTGCTCGGTCGTGTCCAGTGCTGAAGAGCCCTCACCCCTAACCCCTCTCCCAGAGGGAGCCGGGAAGATGGAGACCATGGTGATAGCGACTTTGGGTTGTGGCCAGAAGCACGACGGCTTGACGGTGCAGATGCGCTTCACGTCGGCGAGCGCTCCGACGATGATCGTCAACGGCCCGTATTCTTTGGTGCTGGGTTCAGCGAGCAACCGATCCGCCACTTCCTTCTGGATCGTGACGTACTGGCCCATGCACCTGGGGTGATGGATCAACATCGTGCAGAGAAGCGGGCTGGCGATTTGGAACGGCAGATTCGCCACGAGCTTGAAGGGCTGATCTCCAAGTGCGCTGACGATTTCACAACTCAATCGACGATGGGAATCCAGACAATCGCCGCAAATCAGCTGTACGCGGCCGCTCAGGCGATCTTCAATGATCGAGGCGAGATCCGAGTCGATCTCGCAGGCCAGAATCTTTGCGCCGGCATCCAAGAGCGCTTCGGTAAGCGTTCCGGTTCCCGGGCCGATCTCCAACACCAACTCACCGGGTTGAAGGTCAGCCGCGTCAATGAGCTTGGCAAGGATGTTCTTATCGTGCAGAAAATTCTGCCCAAGCCGATGCTTGGGGTGAAGACCGCGTTCATAGAGCAATGCACGAATTTCAGAAAGCGTTTGCATCGCTCATGTACTTACGCCTTGCCGAGATACTCGCCCGTTTGAGAATTGACTTTGATTTTCTGGCCGTTCTCGATGAAAGGCGGAACGCGCACACGAGCGCCGGTCTCCACGATTGCCTCTTTGAGTTGGTTCGTCGCGGTCGCGCCTTTGACTTGCGGTATCGTGTCCGTCACCGTCAGCTCAATCGCAGCCGGCAGGCCCAGGCCGAGCGGCTTCCCGTCGAAAATCATCATCGTGCACTCGAGGTTTTCCTTGAGCCATTGGCTTTGATCAGCCGGGATCACGTCATTGCCAATCTCGATCTGCTCGTAGCTCTCCATATCCATGAAGACGAACGGCCCATCGCCGCGCCCGCCGGCGTCGTACAGGAACTGCATCGGCCGGCGATCGATACTCACGTCCTCGATCCGGTCCGATGAGTTGAGTCGATTGGTCTTGATAGTGCCGGTCTGGACGTTCTTCATCTTGGCCTGCACGTACGCCGGGCCCTTGCCGGGCTTGACATGGTCGGTGTCGAGCACGATGTGGAGCTGGCCTTCGTACATCAGGGCCTGTCCGCGTTTGATTTCAGTCGCCTTGATCGGCATGTGCGTACGAATCCTTCTTTAGTCGTTGATCCATGATAACACGGGCGCGGCGGCGAATCATGAATGTTACCGCGCCGTCGCCTCGGCGCGAACCTCGCGCAGGACGGTGACCTTGATCTCGCCGGGGAAGGTCATTTCCTCCTCGACTCGCTTGGCGATGCGGCGAGCCATGGCGAAGGCCTCGGCGTCGTCGGCCTTCTTGGCGTCAACGATCACCCGCACCTCGCGCCCGGCCTGGATCGCGTGGGCCTGTTTGACGTGGGGCTGCTCCTTGGCGATTGCCTCCAAGTGTTCGAGCCGCTTGACGTACATCTCCATCGACTCTCGGCGGGCGCCGGGGCGAGCGCCGCTGATGGCATCCGCGGCCATGACGATCGGGGTATAGGGCGTAGTGGCGTCGATGTCGCCGTGATGCCCGGCGATCGCATTCAGGACCGCCTCGGATTTCTCGCCGAACTTTCGGGCGAACTCCAGACCGATGGCGGGGTGGGTGCCCTCCATCTCGTGGTCCATGGCTTTACCGATGTCGTGCAAGAATCCGGCGCGGCGGGCGATCCCGCCGTTGAGGCCGAGTTGATCGGCGATAATCTGAGAGAGATACGCAACTTCCATCGAGTGCCGCAGCACGTTCTGGCCGTAGCTGGTTCGGAAATGGAGCTTGCCCATGGCTTCGATGATCTTGGGATGCAGTCCACGGATGCCCGCTTCGAGGATGGCGTCCTGGCCATGCTTGATGATTCGTTCAGACATCTCCTTTTTGATCTGCTCAACCACCTCTTCGATGCGGGCGGGATGGACGCGCCCGTCAGCGACGAGTTTTTGCAGGGATTCAGCGGCAATCGTGCGGCGGATCGGATCGAAGCAGGAAACAGCGATCACGCCCGGCGTGTCATCCACGAGAATGTCCACCCCGGTCGCCCGCTCCAAGGCTCGGATGTTGCGTCCCTCCCGTCCGATGATCCGCCCCTTCATCTCGTCGGAGGTGATTCGGATCGACCGGACGGTGGAGTCAGCCACATGCTCAGCGGCAAAGCGCTGAATGGCCTGTATGGTGATCTCGCGGCTGCGTTGGCGGGCCTGGGATTCGGCCTCCTCCAATATTTGTTGCGTCAAGATCGCGGCTTCGTGCTCCGAGTCCACTCGGACCTGTTCGAAGAGCTGCTCCTTCGCCTGCTGCTCGGTCATCCCAGAAACTTCCTTCAGGCGTTCCTTGACCTGCGCGCCAGCCTGCTCCACCTCCTTCTGAGCCGTTTGTAGTTCACCCTCACCACGCTTGATCTCGCTCTCGCGGCCGTCAAGCCTGGCTTCACGCTCGGTTATGTTCTCGAGCTTCTTGTCGAGATTGTCCTCGCGCTTGGCCAGGCGAGCCTGGTTCTGGCGAATCTCGGCCGTCGCCTGGGCCACCTCGCGATCCATGGTCTCGCGTCGCTCGCGGGCCTTCTTTTCGGCTTCGAGCTCGATTCGCTGCCGGGCGGCTTCGGACTCTACGGTGGCTGCGCGAATCAACTGCTCGGCATCAGTGCGGGCTCGTCGGAGCGTGTTGCTGGTGAGAATCCCGTGAAGGATCCACCCCAACACCGACCCGCCGACGATCCCAAGGATCGCCGCGAGCCACGGCGCTAAAGGTGAGACTGCAACAAGTAAAACGGGCACAGGCACCCCCATCAGGTTGCCGGCCCGCAGCGCGCAAGAGCCTCCCCGCATGCGCTCACACGCCAAACTACACGACACGGACGGAGGTAGGGATCGAACCGACGCTAGTGGTGCAAACACGAAGCCCGCGGTGCAACAGCGTTGGTCGCTGCCGCATGAGGCCTTGGTCTGGTCAGCTCCGTAGAACGAGGTCGGGGTATCACGTCGGTCTCAATCGCCTGATTTCCGAGGTTGAATCTATCCGCCCGCGGTCGAGGACCGCTGGCAGCCGGCGTCGG